>NZ_JBEZEV010000020.1:0-78877 GCF_040649055.1 Micromonospora sp. NPDC049060 | reverse complement strand
GGCCGGCGCGCTGGCCGGGCTGGTCGCGCTGAGCGTGCGGATCGACGGTCCGTGGCAAACGGCCCTTGGAGGGGCCGTTTTCTACCAAGATCTCCGGTAGGAGCCGGGCGGACGGACGCGAGAGTGGCCCCGACGGGGTGTGGCCCGCCGTGCCCGACGCAGGGGTCAAACCCGCGGGTGGACTTCCGCGTCCCGGGGCCGATCGAGGTCGGGGCGGGGTGCCCGCGGCGATCGTGCAGAGCGCGCAGCGGCGGCGGCGCGGATTCCGAGGGCCACCACGACGGGGGCCCGGCGGGCGTGGTGGCGCCCGCCGTGGCCGCGCCCCGGCTCAGCGGGACAGGTCGCGGTCTGGTGCCTGCCCGTCCGAGTACGCGCTGCGGTAGATCGTGCCCCGCCCCGTCGGGTCCGGCGCGTGGGGCAGCGGGGCGGGGTCGACGGGCGGGACGGGGTCGACAGCCTCCGCCGCACCGCGCCGCGAACGGATGATCCGGGAGACCACGAACCAGCCGGCGGCCGCCACGCTGGCGACGATGACCACCTTCTGCAGCACGCCGGCGTACCCCTCGACGAGGTGCCAGTTGTCGCCGAGCAGGTAGCCGGCCATCACGAAGGTGGTGTTCCAGATCAGGCTGCCGAGCGTCGTGTAGACCGCGAAGGTCAGCACCGGCATCCGCTCCACGCCGGCCGGGATGGAGATCAGGCTCCGGAAGATCGGAATCATCCGGCCGAAGAAGACGGCCTTCACCCCGTGCCGCAGGAACCACTCCTCGGTGCGGTCCACGTCGCTGAGCTTGATCAGCGGCAGCCGCTGCGCGATCGCCCGGATCCGCTCCCGGCCCAGCGCGGCGCCGATCCAGTACAGGGCGAGGGCGCCGAGCAGCGAGCCGAGGGTGGTCCAGAAGATCGCGCTGACCACGCTCATCCGACCCTGGCCGGCGACGAAGCCGGCCAGCGGCAGGATCACCTCGCTGGGGATCGGCGGGAAGAGGTTCTCCAGGGCCACGGCCAGACCCGCGCCGGGGCCGCCGAGCCGCTCGACCAGGCCGATGACGAAGCCGACCAGTCCGTCCTCGGGCGGCGCGGCCTTTTCGGGGGCGGTGCCGGAGGCGAGCAGGGCGTGCGCGGTACGAATCATGGCCCACACGCTACGAACCGATCCTGGGAGTCCGCCAATGGGCCGACCCTTGCGTCCCACGGACCGTCCACAGCGGCGGGGGTTCGCACTAGGGTGGCGCCGTGACGACGCGCACCACGACCGCCGGCGCGGCCCCGGTCCGGGTCGCGGCGCCCCGCGCCGGGGCGGCGGCAGGATGACCGGCCGGCTGGCGCAGCTGTGGCGTTACCCGGTGAAGTCGATGCTGGGTGAGCGGCTGCCTCACGCCGACGTCGGCCCGGCGGGGGTGGCGGGCGACCGGCGGCTGGCCCTGCGGCACCGGGACACTGGGCGGGTGGCCAGCGCTAAGCACCCCCGGCTCTGGCGCGACCTGCTCACGCTCCGCGCGGCCGGCGCCGCACCAGATGAGGTACGGATCACGCTGCCCGACGGGCGGGCATTGTCCAGCGTGGACCCCGGTGTCGACGACGTGCTGTCCCGGGTGCTGGGCGTCCCGGTGACGCTGATCGACCGGCCGCCCGCCGGGGCGCTCCTGGACCGGGCCGACCCGGACGCGGTGCTGGCGGCCGGTCTGGCCGCCGAGGTGCCGGTCGACGCCAACCCGCTCGGGGCGGCGGCGCCGGGCACCTTCTTCGACTTCGCCCCGGTGCACCTGGTCACGACGGCCACCCTGGCCCGGGTGGCCGCCGAGCTTCCGGGCGGCACCGTCGAGGCGGTCCGCTACCGGCCCAACCTCGTGCTCGACGTCGGCGTGGACGGCTTCGCCGAGAACGACTGGGTCGGTCGCGAGCTGCGGGTCGGCCCCGAGCTGGTGCTGCGGGTACTCGCCCCGACCCCGCGGTGCGCGGTGCCGACCCTGGCGCACGGGTCGCTCCCCCGGCAGAGCGAGGCGTTGCGTGTCCCGGCCCGCCTCAACCGGGTCGCGCCGCTGCCGCAGCTCGGCGCGCAGCCGTGCCTGGGCGCGTACGCGCAGGTGGTGCGGGGCGGCCGGGTGGAGCAGGGGTCCTCGGTCGAGGTCGGCTGAGCCGGGTTCAGTCGTCGTCCTCGTCGTCGTCCGGCGACGGCGTGTCGATCCGGTCGAGCAGGGCGTCGAGTCGGGCCACCGTGTCGGGCGGGAGCTGCCCCTCCTCGGCCGCCTCGGCGAGGCGCTCCCGCAGCTTCTCGACCCGCTTGGCCCGGTCCTTCTCCTTGCCCCGGCTCAGGTCCGCGAGCTTGTCCCGCAGCCCCTCGACCGTCTTGCGGTCGATGTCGCCGCGGGCCTGCGCCCAGGCGAGCACCGCGGCGAACTCGGCGACGAACTGCGGCAGGCCGATCGGGTCGGGCCGCGCGGTCACCGGCGGCGGGGCGGAGGTCCTGGCCGACGGAGTCGGTCTGGCCGAGGTCGGCTTCCCGGCCGGTGTGCCGGTGACGGGGGCCGCCGCCGGTGGCGGACTTCCGCCGTCGCCGATGACGAGCGCCCCGACGAGCCCGACGAGCAGCGCGACGCCGACGGCGACCAGCGCGGTGACAGGCCTGCTGCGCGTGGTCCCCGCCCCGCCGGCCGGGGCGGGACGGCTGGTGCGGGCGACCACGGGATGGCGCCCGCCCGGCGGGGCGGGGTACGGCACCCCCGCGCGGCCGGTGGGGTTCGGGGACGGCGGTGAGCGGTCGATCAGGGTCGGCGGGTGCTCGGCGCCCGCCGACGAGGGGGGCGTCGCGGACGATGCACCGGCGGACGGGGTCGGCAGGACGGCCGTGGGCGGGTGGGCCGACGCCCCCGCAGCGAAGCGGGTGGCGAGCTGGGCCGCGCCCGGCCGGTGCGCCGGATCGGTGGCCAGGCAGGCCAGGGTCAGCTCGGCGATGTCGGGCGGCAGCCCGGGGACCTGCGGGGGCGGCACCGGCGGCTGCCCGGCGTGCACCTCCAGCGCGTCCTCCCAGGTCTGCACGGGCAGTGGGGCCCGGCCGGTGAGGGTGCGGTAGAGCAGCGCGCCGAGTGCGTAGACGTCGCTGGCCGGGTTCGGCGGCCCGGGCCGCATCCGCTCCGGGGCGAAGTACGCGGGCGTGCCCATCAGCAGTTCGCCGGTCTGCCCCGCCCGCGGGTGGTGCGGCCCGGCCAGCGCGGCGATGCCGAAGTCGAGCACCTTGGCGCCGGTCTCGGTGAGCATCACGTTGCCGGGCTTGACGTCGCGGTGCACCACGCCGATGCGGTGGGCGGCGGCGAGCGCCGCGGCGATCTGGCCGGCCATCCGCACCGCCTCCGGCCAGGGCAGCGGCCCGTCGGCGAGCCGGTCGGCGAGGTTGCGCCCCTGCACCAGCTCCATCACCAGGTACGGGACGACGATGCCGCCGTCCAGGGCCGCCTCGCCGTAGTCGTACACCTGGGTGACGTGCGGGTGGGTCAGCCGCGCGGCGGCGCGGGCCTCGCGCTGGATGGTGGCCCGCAGTTGCGGGTCGGTGGCGAACTCCCGGGTGAGGGCCTTGACGGCGACGGGCCGGTGCAGCACCTCGTCGTCGGCGCGCCACACCTCGGACATCCCGCCGAGGCCGATGCGCTCGCGCAGGACGTAGCGGTCGTGCAACCGCAGGGTGGGCGAGAACGGCGACATAGCCGTTCAGTCTGCCCTGCCGGCGGGGTCTGCCACCAGCGCGGTGCCCGGTTGCGGGCCGGTCGTCGCGGTTCAGACGGCGACGACCGGCCCGCACTGACGGTCGGGAGCAGCGGACTACCGGCCTGCGGCGATGGTCAGGAGCAGCGGACTACCGGCCCGCGCCGACGGTCAGGAGCAGCGGGCTACCGGCCCGCGCCGACGGTCAGGAGCAGCGCGGCGCGGCGGCGACCGGCGGCGGCTGGATGCGGTCGGCGAGCCGGCGCAGGACGGCGGCGGCGACCAGCCGGGTGGGGGCGAGTCGCGCGACGCGGGGCCGCTCCGGGCGGACGGGGGCGTCCGGCCGGGCGGAGTTGACGTGTCGGGTCACCGCGTCGACGGCGAGGACGAAGCCGGTGGGCTGTTTTATGGTCAGCTCCCTGGGACGGGTCCGGTGGAGGACCGGACGACGAGTGCGGTGGGTAGCAGGACGTGGCCGGCCGCCGGGTCGGCGGGCGGGTCGAGCAGGAGTCGGGCGGCGATGCGCCCCTTCTCCTCGGCTGGTTGCCGCACGGTGGTGAGGCCGGCGGTGGCGGCCTCGGCGATGTCGTCGAAGCCGGTGACCGACACGGGCGGCCGGCCGGCCTCGGCGAGCGCGTCGAGGACGCCGAGGGCGAGCACGTCCGCGCAGGCCAGTACCGCCGTGGGCGGTTCGAGGGCGGCGAGGGCGGCGGCGACGGCCGTGGCGCCCGCTGACCGGCTGTTGTCGGTGGCGGCGAGCACGGTCAGCTCGGGCCAGGCGACGCCCACCTCGGCGAAGGCGTCGGCGAATCCGGCCAGCCGCGCCCGGGTCGTCGGGTGGGCGACGTCGGCCACGTCGGCGAGGCGCAGTTCGCCCGGGGCCGCGCCGGGGCGCACGGCGTCGCCGAGCAGGGCGACCCGCCGGTGCCCGAGCCCCGCCACGTGGGCGGCGACGGCCCGGGCGGCGGCCCGCTCGTCGATGCCGACGTAGCGGTCGTCGGGGCCGGCGTCGTCGCGGGGGGCGGTCGTGACGACGGGCAGGCCGCGCTCGCGGAGCACGTCGACGACCCAGCCCTCGTCGCCGACGCAGTAGACGCAGAAGCCGTCGACGGCGGCGTTCTCCACCGCCCGCCGCGCGGCGGGCTCGTCGGCCGGCAGCGGCACGAGCAGCAGGCTGGTGCCGTGTCGCTCGGCCGCCTCGGCGACGCCGGCCAGGAAGCGGACCGCGAAGGGGTCGGTGAAGGCGTACGACAGCCGCGACTCGAAGAGCACTCCGATGGCGCCCACATACCCACGCCGCAGCGACCGGGCGGTGGGGTTGGGGCCGGGGTAACCGAGCTGCCGGGCGGCTTCCAGGATCCGCTGGCGCAGGGCGGCGGAGAGCTGGTCGGGTCGGCTGTAGGCGTTGGAGACGGTGCTGCGGGACACGCCGACGGCGTCCGCGACGGCTTGCAGGGTCGGCTTCACCGCGGCCTCTCTGTATCGATTCAGACTGGATCGATACAGAGACTAGGCGGAGCGGGCCGCCTACGTCAACGCCAACGGGCGGCGATCCGGCTCGGGACCGCACGCGACAGGAACACCGACGCGGCCCACCACGCCGCCCCGGCCAGGGTGACGCCGAGCGCGGGGCCACGTCGAGTGCGGGGGCGACGTCGAGTGCGACTCCGCGCGGCAGCGCTGGGCGACGTCGAGGGTGACCCCGCGCAGCAGCAGCGCCGGCCCGGGACGTGGTGGTCCGGGCCGGCGGGTGCGCAGGTGCGCGGTCAGCCCTTGCGGGCCACCCCGCCGTACATGCTGACCTCGGCCGCCGCCGGGCGGGGCTGCGGCGCGTCCTCGGCACGCCACTCGGCGACCGACGTGACGCCGGGCTCCAACAGCTCCAGCCCGTCGAAGAACCGGGTGAACTCGGCCCGGGTGCGCAGGTTGATCAGGCCGTGCGGGCTGCCGCCCCGGGCCGCCGCCTTCGCCTCCTGGGCCACGTGCGGGGGGAGGTAGTCGTGGGTGGCGTGCGAGGCCGCCAGGTAGCTGCCCGGCGGCAGCGCGTCGAGCAGCCGCGTGACCACGGCGTACGGGTCGTCGTCGTCGCCGACGAAGTGCAGGATCGCGACCAGCATCAGGGCGACCGGCCGGGACAGGTCGATGGTGCGCAGCAGGTCGGGGTGGTGCAGGATCCGCTCCGGGTCGCGCAGGTCGGCGTCGATGTAGGCCGTGGCGCCCTCGGGCGAGCTGGTCAGCAGCGCCCGGGCGTGCGCGAGCACGATCGGGTCGTTGTCGACGTAGACCACCCGTGACTCGGGGGCGATCGCCTGCGCGACCTCGTGGGTGTTGTCGGCGGTCGGAATGCCGGTGCCGATGTCGAGGAACTGGCGGATGCCCTCCTCCCGGGCGAGGTGCCGCACGGCCCGCTGGAGGAAACGGCGGTTCTCCAGCGCGGCGGTGCGGATGGTCGGGAAGGACGCCGCCACCATGTCGCCGGAGTCCCGGTCGGCCTGGAAGTTGTCCTTGCCACCGAGCCAGTAGTTGTACCGGCGCGCGGGGTGGGCCACCGAGGTGTCGATGCGGTCGCTCGGGTGCGCGGGGCCGGTCGTCGTACCCGGGGCATCGGTGGTCAAGGCAGCCTCCACGACTCTGCGCCACCCGCGACCGGGGGCGTCCGTCCACTGTCGCCGGTCGGCGACCATGGTAGCCGCACCGCCGTCCGGGCGAGGCCCCGCCGGGGTCACCCCGGGTAGAGGTCGTCCAGGATCGCGCCGAGGATCTCCGGCGTACGCTCCGGCGGCTCGGCCTCCACGCAGAGCCGTTCCATCGCGACCGCGTAGTAGTCGAGGTCGTCGCGCTTGTCGAGGTAGAGCGCGCTGGTGAGCTGCTCGATGTAGACGATGTCGGGCAGTTCCCGGTCACCGAAGCGCAGGATGGTGAAGGCCCCACCCGCGGCGGCGTGCCCACCGGCGGCGAACGGGATGACCTGGAGCCGGATGTTCGGCGACTTGGTGGCCTCGATCAACGCCGCCACCTGCTCGCGCATCACCCGTGGGCCGCCGATCGGCCGGCGCAGCGCGGCCTCGTCCACCACCGCCCAGAGCTGCGGCGGGTTCTCGCGATGCAGCAACCGCTGGCGCTGCATGCGCAGGGCGACCCGACGCTCGATCTCCGCCGGTGCGGCCCGGCCGTGCCCGAGCAGCACCACCGCCCGGGCGTACTCCCGGGTCTGGAGCAGGCCGGGGACGAACTGGACCTCGTAGCTGCGGATGAGCGCGGCGGCCGCCTCCAGCCCGAGGTACGACTGGAACCAGTTCGGCAGCACGTCGCCGTAGCGGTGCCACCAGCCCGGGCTGTTGGCGTCGCGGGCGAGCTTGAGCAGCGCCTCCCGTTCCTCGGACGCGGTGACGCCGTAGAGGGTGAGCAGGTCCGCGACGTCGCGTTCCTTGAAGCCGACCCGGCCCAGCTCCATCCGGCTGATCTTCGACTCGGAGGCGCGGATCTCCCAGCCGGCACCCTCCCGGGTCACCCCGCTGGACTCGCGCAGGCGGCGCAGTTGGGCGCCGAGCAGCATGCGCAGCACGGTCGGGCCGGTCCCCGGACCGCCCTCGGCGGGACCCATCGTCACAGCCGACCTCCACATGCCGGTTCGTGTCGACCGGGTGCCCTCGCGCGGCCGACGTGTAAGCATGCCATGAACCGTGAGTGAGGTGAACTTCCTCGGTGCGGACAATTCGCCCCGGTCGGCGGGACGCGGTCAGGCGATGAGGTTGTCGAAGTCCCCGTCGCGCGCGCCGAGCACGAAGGCGGCGATCTCGTCCACCGTGTAGATCAACGCCGGCCCCTCCGGGTGCCGGGAGTTGCGCAGGGCGATGCCGGCGCCGCCGGGCAGTTCGGCCAGCTCTACGCAGTTGCCGCTGGGATTGCTCCGGCGGCTCTTCTGCCAGGCGAGCGGGGGCAGCTGGGTGGTGGGAACGCCGTTCGGAGGCTGCTGCATGGACGTCTTTCTCTCGCGAGCCCCGCGATGCCGGGCAGCGGTGCCTGATGAGGGGGCACGATATCGACGAAGGGCTTCCTGCACGTGCATCTGCTATTGCATCTGCACCGGACAGCGAGCATGATAACGCACGTGGACAGTGCCCATCTGTTCACTCTGAGTGACCCGACCTGGGGCTGCCACCAGGCCGGACGGGGCCCGACACGCGGGCGCGGACCGCCGCGCGCGGGGGCCGGCGGCGACGTGCTGATGGGAGGTCTCGTGCCGGATCCGTTGACCATCGCGTCCGGCATCTGTGCCGCCGGGGCACTCGTCACCTCCTGGCAGCTGCGGCGCCGCGCGATCCAGGCCGAGGTCGAGATCCGGCACCTCCAGGCCGAGCTCGCCGCCGAGCGGCACGCCGCCAGCCACGACCCCCTGACGGGCCTGCCCAACCGCCGCGCGTTCTACCGCCTGGCCGCCACGCTGCTCACCGACGCGGCCGGGCAGCCGCTGATCGCCGTGGTGCTCGACCTCGACGACTTCAAGCAGATCAACGACCGTTACGGCCACGCCGCCGGCGACCAGGTGCTGGTCAGCGTCGCCCAACGGCTCGCCGCCTTCGCCGGGGACAACCTGGTCGCCCGGCTCGGCGGCGACGAGTTCGCCGGCCTGCTGGCCAGCCCCACGATCGACCGGCGGTGGATCGAGCACGCCACCCGGCGGCTCTGCGACAGCCTCGCCGCGCCGATCCCGCTGGGCGAGCTCAGCGTCCGGGTGACCGCCTCCGTGGGGCTCGCCCCCGTCACCGGGCCCGCCCAGCTCACCGAGGCGCTCGACCGTGCCGACGCCGCCATGTACCGGGCCAAGAGCCTCGGGGTGGCTCGCCCGCCCCGGCAACTCGTCGACAGCGCCCACCTGGCGGAGTGCTGAGCGCGCAGGCCCACGCCAGCGGACCGCCGGTCGGGGCACGACGCGTTTCGACGTGTCTCGCGCCGGTTGCCGGGTATGCCGGCAGGATCAGCGCCGCACCGGCCGAGGGAGGAACACCGTGGTGAGCATCCGGGCCCTGGTCCTGAACTGCACCCTCAAGCGGTCCCCCGCCCCGTCGAGCGCCGAGGTGCTCGGGCGCGAGGTGCTCGACGCCCTCGCCGACCAGGGCGTGCCGGGCGACCTGATCCGGGTCGTCGACCACGACGTGCGCTTCGGCGTCTCCACCGACGAGGGCGACGGCGACGGCTGGCCGGTCATCCGGTCCAGGCTGATGGCCGCGCAGATCCTCGTCATCGCCACGCCGATCTGGCTCGGTCAGCCGTCCGCCGTGTGCAAGATGGTCCTCGAACGGCTCGACGCCGAGCTCTCCGAGACCGACGCCGAGGGCCGGCTGCTCACCTACGGCAAGGTGGGCGGGGTCGCGGTCGTCGGCAACGAGGACGGCGCGCACCATACCATCGGCGAGGTCCAGCAGGCCCTCAACGAGGTCGGCTTCACCTGCCCCGCGGCCGGCGCCACCTACTGGGTCGGCGAGGCGCTGCACAAGGTGGACTACATCGACGCCCGACCCAAGCCCGACACCACGGGACGCACCACCACGGCGTTGGCGCTCAACAGCGCGCACCTGGCCCGGCTGCTGGCCGAGCAGCCGTACCCGCCGCCGGACGCCCGCGACGCCGGGATCGGCCCGAGCCGCGAGCCGGCCTGACGGGTCAGCGCCAGCCGTAGCCGGCGCGCAGGGCCCGGCCGACCCGGTCGAAACGGGCCCGGTCCAGCACCGCGCCCTCCCGGCGGATGCCGTCCTCCCGCATGGTCAGCACCCGGTCCAGCCGCACCCAGCTCGGCCGGTTGTCCCGGTCCCACTCGCCCGGGCCGAGCGCCAGCCAGTGCCGCTGCCCGTCGCGCTCGCTCTGACTGGACAGCATCAGCCCGAACAGCGTCCGGCTGTGCCGGCCCACCACCAGCACGGGACGGTCCTTGCCCTGGCGCGGGTCGTCCTCGTACTGCACCCAGGTCCAGACGATCTCGCCCGGATCGGCGTGCCCGTCGAGCTCCGGCGCGTACGCCAACTGCCGGCGCTGCAACGCCGCGACCTGGCGGGGGCGGGCGACCCGCGCCGGGCCCGGGCCGGGCCGGCGCGGCGACGGGATCACCCCGCCGATACGGGCCGCCACACTCCTGAGAAGACCTGCCACGACCGGCAGCCTATCCCCCACCGGGGCCGCCGGCCCGGGCGGGACAATCCGATGGACCGGGCCCGGACGATCGGCCAGGATCGGCGCCATGCAGGTCCCCGCCCACCAGGTCCGCGCCCGCTTCACCGCCGACACCGTGACCGTGTACCAGGCGTACCCGCCGGAGATCGCCCGCCCGGCGCTGGCCGCCGGCCGCTTCGTGTCGCCGTTCAAGCGGGAACGGATGACCTGGATCAAGCCGTCGTTCCGCTGGATGATGTACCGCTGCGGCTGGGGCACGAAGCCCGGGCAGGAGCGGGTGCTGGCCGTCGAGGTCACCCGCGCCGGCTTCGAGTGGGCGCTGGCCAACTCGTGCCTGAGCAGCTTCGAACGCGACCGCCACCAGAACAGGGGGGACTGGTCGCGACGGCTGCGGGCCAGCCCGGTGCGGGTGCAGTGGGATCCGGAACGGTCGCTGCGCCTGGCGCCGCTGCCGCACCGGTCCCTACAGGTGGGGCTCTCCGGCGAGGCGGTGCGCCGGTACGTCGACGAGTGGCTGGTCGGTCTCACCGACGTGACCCCGACCGCCCACGCGGTGCGCGCGGCGCTCGACGCCGGCGACGACACCGCCGCCGGGGCGCTGCTGCCCCCGGAGCGCCCGTACCCGCTGCCGCCCGACGTGGCCGCCGTGATCGGCGCGACGGCTGAGCCGTGAGCCGACCGACGGGGCGATGCCGTAGCCCCGCAACGTGCTTGACTGGGGCGTCGGTGCCGGCACGGACGGAGGCGGTGGCGGTGATCTTCGAGGCACGGACGCGGAGCCTGCCCGCGCGACCGACGGCGGTCGGCGCGGGCGCCCGGCGGCGGGTCGCGGGCGCCGCGGCCGTTGCCCTGATCCTGCTGGCCGGCGCGACCGGTTGCACCGGCAGCGGGCGTCCGCAGCCGCCGCCGGCTGGCGCCGCGTCCGCCACCGCCGCGACGGACCCGTCCCCCACGCCGACCGCGCCGGCGGTCGAGGTCCGCGACGACCTGGCGGGCCTGTTCCGGCAGGCCGGCCTCCGGGGCACCTTCGTGATGTACGACGTGACGGCCGGCCGCGTCGTCATGGTCGACCGGGAGCGGGCCGAGCGGCGGTTCGTCCCCGCCTCGACGTTCAAGATCGCGCACAGCCTGATCGCGCTGGAGACCGGCGTGGTGCGCGACGAGCGGGAGAAGGTCCCCTACGGCGGTCGGCCGCAGCGCGTCGCCGCCTGGGAGCGGGACATGGGGCTGCGCGACGCGGTGCGGGTCTCCAACGTGCCGGTCTTCCAGGAACTGGCCCGCCGCATCGGACCGGACCGGGAGCGGGAGTTGCTGCACCGGCTCGGCTACGGCAACGGCGAGGTCGGGCCGGCCGTGGACCGGTTCTGGTTGGACGGGCCGCTGGAGATCTCGGCCGACGAGCAGGCGCGGTGGCTGGCCCGGCTGGCCCGGGGCGAGCTGCCGGCCGACCGGGGGCACCAGGCCACCGTCCGGGACATCCTGCGCCTGGAGCGCACCGCCGGGTACGCCCTCCACGGCAAGACCGGCTGGACGGACGCCACCGACCCGGGCACGGGATGGTGGGTCGGCTGGGTCGAACGCGGCGACCGGCTGTACTGCTTCGCGCTGAACGTGGACGTCCACACGGACGGCGACGCCGACAAGCGCCTGCCGCTGGGTCGGCAGCTGCTGCACCGCCTCGGCGCCCTGCCCACCCCCTGACCGTCCGCCCACCGTCGCGACGACCCGCGGCTAGGGGGCGCGACCCTGGCAGGGCGTCGAACAAATCGCCGGGGCGGCGGAAAGTCGGTTGCCGCACCCGGTCGGCTCCGCAACAGTGTCGTCCATGACGTTCTGACGGGCAGCATCCCCATCGCCGAGGCGCGCGGCACCGACCGGTGTCGTGGTGCCGTCCGTCCATGCTGTTCTAGCGAGAAGCGAGCGTCCTTGTCTCCGCACCAGTCCCCGCCGCAGTCCACCCCCGCCACCGTCACCGTGTTCGCCTCCCCCACGAGCTGGATCGAGTCCGAGGCCCTGACGCAGTGCCAGCAGGTGGCCGCCCTTCCCGGCATGATCCACGTCGCCGCCATGCCGGACCTGCACCCGGGCAAGGGTGCCCCCATCGGCGCCGCCATGGCGTCGACCGTGCTGTACCCGTTCCTGGTGGGCTCCGACATCGGCTGCGGCATCGCCGTGTTCCCCATCAGGCTCAAGCGGGCCGTGCCGGAGCGGCTCGCCGCCCGGTTCCCCGACCTCGACCGCCCCCTCGACCCCGAGCGGGACGCCGACGACCCCGCCTGGGCCGTCGTGACGGGCGACATCCCCGCCGGTCATGTCGACGGACTGGGGACGGTCGGCCGCGGCAACCACTTCGTCGAGCTGGCGCGCGTCGACACGGTCTTCGAGCCGGGTCACGCCGGCCGGCTCGGGCTCGACGCGGGCGACCTCGTGCTCATCGTCCACACCGGCTCCCGGGGCCTGGGCGAGCGGATCCTGCGGGCGCACACCGAGGCCCACGGCGCGGGCCCCGCCCCTGATCCCGCCGCCTACCTGGCGGCGCACGACGACGCCGTACGGTGGGGCTCGCTCAACCGGCGGCTGCTGGCCGCCCGGGTCGCCCACGCCCTGGGGGCCGAGCCCACCGAGCCCGTCGTCGACCAGTGCCACAACCTGGTGGAGGTCAACGACGGGGTCTACCTGCACCGCAAGGGCGCGGCGCCGGGCGACGGCCGCGACGTGCTCGTCGCCGGCACCCGGGGCACCGCCTCCTACCTCGTGGCCGCCCACGCCGGCCCGGACGCCAACCACTCGGTGGCGCACGGCGCGGGCCGCAAGATGTCCCGCGCCGACGCCCTGCGGCGCAGCCGGGCCAAGCACACCGTCGAGGAACTACGGCGCACGCCGGTGGGGTCGCTGGTGGTGTGCGGCGACCGCCAACTGCTCTTCGAGGAGGCGCCCACGGCCTACAAGCGCATCGAACGCGTGATCACGGATCTCGTCGACCACGACCTGGCCACGCCCGTGGCCACCACGGTCCCCCTGGTCACCTACAAGACGCCCGACGTGGGGTCCACCAGCCGGTCGGACCGCCGCGACGACCGCCGTAAGCGGGGCCGGGCATGAGCCTGCACCTGCTCGTGTCGGCCGGGCGTGGCCCGCAGGAGTGCGCCTGGGCGCTGGCCCGGCTGCTGCACCGCCTGGAGACCGAGGCCGCCCGGCGGGGCCTGACGACCCACCGGGTCCGGACCGTGCCCGGCGAACGGCCCGACACCTACCGGTCGGCACTGATCCGGATCTCCGGCGACGGCGCCGAGGCGTTCGCCGCCTCGTGGACCGGCACCCTGTGCTGGCAGGC
Source organism: Micromonospora sp. NPDC049060 (assembly GCF_040649055.1). NCBI lineage: Bacteria > Bacillati > Actinomycetota > Actinomycetes > Micromonosporales > Micromonosporaceae > Micromonospora > Micromonospora sp. NPDC049060. Next base: position 65,676 of record NZ_JBEZEV010000020.1, on the reverse strand, counting down.
CCCCAGCCCCTACCGGGCGGGCACCGGCCGGAAGAACTGGTACGTCGTCGCCCGACCGTGCCAGCTCGACAGCCCGACCACGGCGTTCGCAGAGGCGGACGTCGACATCGTGGCCTGCCGTACCGGCGGCCCCGGCGGCCAGCACCGGAACAAGGCCAGCACGGCGGTACGGGCGACCCACCGCCCGTCGGGCATCGTCGTGGTGGTCGACACCGAGCGGCAGTTCAGCCTCAACCGGCGCCTCGCCATCCAGCTGCTGCGGCAGCGGATCGCACGCGGCGACGAGACCGCCGAGCGCGCCGCCGACACGGCCCGGTGGCGCATCCACGACGAACTCGTCCGCGGCGACCCCACCCGCGTCGAACGCCCGGACCCGTCGGGGCAGGAGGCGGGTCCACCGCAGCGGACGCGCCGGGGGCGCCCACCCCGCCGGCGGGACGCGTCAGCCTCGTGACCGGCGGGAGCCGGCCGCCGTCGGCACCGTCACCCGCACACGCTCCTCCTGCGGGCGGCTGTCGATGTCGTCGAGCTGCGTGCGGATGGTCCTCCGCAGGTCGTCGTAGTCGCGGAAGTGGTAGTCGTTGAACAGCGTGTAGCCGGTCCACATCAGGTTGGCGCAGACCCGCGCCGGCACCCGGCCGGTCGCCGCGCCCATGCCGACCAGCGCCACCGACGAGATGCTGCCCGGCTCCCTCTCGTTCTGGGTATGGATGGCCTGGAACGCGGCGGCGCAGGCCAGCGCCACGTTCAGCGTCTCGCTGACGTCCTGCGCCGACTGCTCCATGGTCGGGGTCGAGATCAGGAACCTGGGGTTGGTGGCCCCCGACGGCACGCAGACGGCGCTGCCCACCGGCATCGCCGCGCCGAACTGGTCGCGGATCGCCCGCTGGACGCGCAGCTGGATCCCCGCCCCGAGGTGCCGCTTGACGACCGCGTCGACGCCGCCGTCCATCCGCCCCCGGGAGTTGGTCGGGCTGACCCAGGCGTCGGTCTGCCGGGTGAGGATCGATCCCTTGTGGATCTCGACCTCGGGGGTGTCGGCGAACGCCGCGCGCCACGCCTGCACCACATTCGCGTTGACGTCCGTCAGCACCACCCTGAGCAGCGGCTTCTCGCGGTCGAGGGTCATGTTCACTCCGGTGGGGAAGGGGTTGTCTCCGACGTGGAGCACGCTATCGCCGCCCACCGACAACCTTCCGCGTCGCGCCACGCACGGCGCCCGGCGCCGGAACCGCCGGCGTCGAGGGCCCCGCGCCGGTCGCCGGTGCCGTAACTGTCGCCCGCTGGCGGCAGAATGCCCCCACCTCGATCACCCGTGCCGCCGGACCGGCACGGCCCGCCACTTCGGGAGCCCGCGATGAGCGACACCACCGCCCCCACCCCGCCCGACCCGAACGACCCGCTGGCCCTCGCCGACCTGTTCACCGGCGGCGGCGAGCCGTGGCTGCCGCTGGTCAAGCCGGTCATCGAGGCGCAGCCGGACGCCGCCACCTTCATCGGCCCGGGCCGCAGCCCCATGGTCGTGCCCGTGCGGGAACTGACCTTCCAGGCGCTCAAGCCCCACCCGCCGCACAAGTGGAAGGTCGTCGTCTTCGGGCAGAACCCGTACCCGCGCAGCGAGAGCGCCACCGGCATCGCCATGTTCGACAACACCTTCCACCACTGGAACGACAGCCAGTTCGGCAGGGTCGTCACCATCCGCTGCATCATCAAGGCGGCGGCGATGTGGAAGCACGGCATCGCCAGGAAGACGCCGATCGCCGACATCCGTGCCCTGCTGCGCGAGCACGACACGGTGCAGCCACCGGAGTGGTTCCAGGCGATGCTCACCCAGGGCGTGCTGCTGTTGAACGCGGCGCTCACCGCCAGCAGCGACGGGGCGTTGGCCACCGACCGGCACACCGCGTTCTGGCGGCCGGTCGTCGAGGCCCTGGTCGAGGAGATCCTGAAGGCCAAGCAGCACGCCGACGAGGAGGACCGGGGCGTGGTGTTCGCGTGGTGGGGCGCGCACGCGCGCAGCCTCAAGCGGGTGGTGCAGCGGCTCGAGAAGAAGTACCCGGGCGTGGAGGTCCGCCACCTCGACCACCCCAATCCGGCGGCGCAGGGCGACATCTTCTGCGACGGGAACCACTTCGCCGACGTCAACGAGGCGCTCCGGACGCTGGGCGCCGACGAGATCGACTGGCTGCCCCGCAAGGGATGGAGCGGTTCGACGGCGCACGCGGGCGGCACCGACGCGGGCACGGCCGAGCGCATGGGGGCGTTCATCGCCTCCACGATGGAGTTGCACAAGCTCTACCTGGAGCGGCTCGCCAGCGTCAAGGACGAGGGGCTGGCCCTTCCCGCGATCACCGGCGTGGCCGCCACCCCGCTGATGGACTTCCGTGCGGCCGTCGCCCCGGTGGCCGCGCTGCTGCCCGGGCTCGACTGGCACGTCGGGCAGTCACACCGGTTCGGCGAGAAGCAGGTGGACGGCGCGGCCGACGGTCTCTCCGCCGACGAGGTCGCGGCCCTCTACCTCTACACCTGCGAGTCGGTTTTCTACCGGCAGATCAACGCCACGCTGCGCCACCCGGACCGTGGCCGGATCGTGCCGTACCTGCCGTACCTGCGGCTGTTGTTCTCGGCCGTGTCCCGGCTCCCGGCCCGCACGGAGCCGCTGTGGCGCGGGGTGTCGCTGGACCTGCGGGCGCAGTACCCGCTCGGGCAGACCGTGACGTGGTGGGGCGTCTCGTCGTGCACGTCGAAGCTCGGCGTGGCCCAGGCGTTCCTCGGCGGTCGCGGCAAGCGGACGCTCTTCGAGGTGCTGCCCGTGCGGGCCGTGGGCATCCGGCGGTTCTCCGCCTTCACCGGCGAGGAGGAGGTCATCCTGGCCCCCGGCACGCAGCTCACGGTGACCGACGTGAAGGCGGAACGCAACGGCCTGTGCACCGTCCGGCTGACGGAGCTGGCCGAGGAGCGCATGGTGGCGTGAGCGGCGACGGCTAGCTGAGGCAGGCGAGGAGTTGGCGGTAGGCCTCGTCCTCCCTGCCGTGCTCGCTGCGCACCACCGTCGTCCCGGGCCGGGCGGCGACGACGGCGAGCAGCCGGTCGTACATCGCCGCCAGCTCGGTGGTCCCGCCATGCCGGTCGAGCAGGCGCTGGGCGTCGAGATGCGCCGGATCCGTGGAGGTACGGCTGCGTTCGGCGAATCGCCACAGCGCGTTCTCCTTGCCGTCGAGCAGGACGATCTCGTGGAACCGGGCGCCGGTGTCGTGCGCCACGCGCTCGGCCTGCTCGATGAACTCGGGACGGCCGAGGAACTGCGGGATGATCACGTCGTGGCGGCCGGCCAGGTGTGCCCGGGCCGCCGCCAGCGTGACGGCGCGGGCGAGGAGACCGGCGGGACCGGCGTGATCACGCCACCGCCCGATGAGGTCACGGATCCGGTCGATGTCGAGGTCGAGCGCGAGGGGGTGGTCCTCGACGTACCTGCGGGCCAGCGTCGACTTGCCGCAGCCGGGTGGCCCGTTGAGCACGATCAGGCGTGGCGCCCCCGCGGCAGCCGGCTGGGCCTGGGTCACGACACGCCTCCTCGCTCGGCCCGACGCCGCCGGGAGGCGCCGCCCGTACGGACGTCCACGATTGTACGTCCGCGGGCCGGAACCGGACGTGCCGCGCGGGCCGTCCCCGGTGGGAAGGGACGGCCCGCGCCGCACGCGCCGGGGTCAGGAGGACTCGGGCCTCGTGGCGGCCGATGACGTGCCGGCGGACACGAGGGCCCGCAGTTCCGGGGCCATCGTGGCGCTGTCCGGCTCGCGCCGCAGCTCGCGGAGCAGGCCGACGACCATGCCGACCATGACGAACAGGAACGGCAGCGCGGCGAGGATGGTCAGCGACTGCAGGGCCGACAGTCCGCCGGCGAGCAGCAGCACCGCGGCCACCAGGCCGGTCAGCACGCCCCACATGGAGACGAGCCAGGCCTTCGGCTCCAGGCTGCCGCGCGAGGAGAGCGTGCCCATCACCACCGAGGCGGCGTCGGCGCCGCTGACGAAGAAGAGCGCCACCAGCACCATGACCAGGATCGCGGTGACGGTGAAGAACGGGAACTCCCGCAGGACCGCGAAGAGCGCCGCCTCCGGGCTCTCCTTCACCGCGGCCGACAGGTCGGTGCCGTTGAGTTGCAGGTTGATGGCGGTACCGCCGAACACCGAGAACCAGACGAAGCTGACGAGGCTCGGGATGGCCACCACACCGAGGACGAACTGGCGGATGGTGCGGCCCTTGGAGATGCGGGCGATGAAGGCGCCGACGAACGGGGTCCAGGAGATCCACCACGCCCAGTAGAAGATGGTCCAGCCCGCCATCCACTGCTCGCCGCCGAAGGCGCCGGTGCGGAAGCTCATCGGGATGAGGTCGTAGAGGTACCCGCCGGTCGACGCGGTGAGCGTGTTGAGGACGAAGACCGTCGGGCCCACCACGAGCAGGAAGAACATCAGCGCCACCGCGAGCACCATGTTGGTGTTCGACAGGAACTGGATGCCCCGCTTGACGCCCGTGACGGCGGAGACCACGAACGCCACGGTGAGCACCGCGATGATGCCGATCGCCAGTGGGGTGGACTTCGGCACGTCCCAGAGGTTCGTCAGGCCGCTGTTGATCTGCAGGGCGCCCAGCCCGAGGGAGACGGCCGACCCGAACAGCGTCGCGAAGATCGCGAAGATGTCGATGGCCCGGCCGGGTCCCCGGTTGGCGCGCTCCCCGATGAGCGGGAAGAAGGCGCTGCTGATCAGGCCGCGCCGACCCTTGCGGAAGGTGAAGTAGGCCAGCGCGAGACCCACCACGGCGTAGATCGCCCACGGGTGCAGCGCCCAGTGGAAGAAGGAGTACTCCATGGCCACCCGCGCGGCCTGCGGGGAGTTCGGTTCGTTGAGGCCACGCGGCGGGGTCGCCAGGTGCGACAGCGGCTCGGCGGCGCCCCAGAACATCAGGCCGATGCCCATGCCGGCGCTGAACATCATCGCCACCCAGGAGACGGTGGAGAACTCGGGCTCGTCGTCGTCGCGGCCGAGCTTGATCCGGCCGTACCGGCTGAGCGCCAGCCAGACCGACAGCACCACGAAGCCGGTGCTGGCCAGCACGAAGACCCAGCCGAACGACCGGACCACCCAGTCGAGCGCGGTGTCGGTGACCGAGGCGAGGTTGTCGGTGGCGACGATGCCCCACGCGACGAAGAGAACGGTCACCGCTGCGGCGACGCCCAGCACCGTCCGGTCGATGCCCTGCGCGGGGCGGCCAGGCTCAGGTGGTGCGTCGCCCGGCGGGGTGTTGTCGTCGGTTGCCGGACCTGTCGCGGACACGGTCATGGTCTGTGGACCTCCGTGGGCTGCCCGGTCCGCGGGCCGCGTTCCCGGCTCCGCGCGCGCCGGTCGGCCCGCATGTCGGGTTGTCCCGCGCCCCGTCCGGGGCCCGGGAACTCGGAAAGTTGTCGCCGCCGGTGCCGACGTCGTTGCGGCGGGCGTCCGGGTCAGCCGGGGCTCGGCCGCCACGGACGTCGGCGACGACCGGCGATCACTCTCGGCGTCGATGTTGGAGGTGACCCTTCGGTCTCATGACAGTCCGGTGACAAAACCGACCGACCCGCGACCGCGCGCTGAGTAGTCGTACTCAGGCCGACGCGTGACGGTTGCGGAAGTCTGACTCCATGATTTCGGTCGATGACGTGGAGTGCCACGGGTCAGGGGCATCGACGAGGCGACGGCTTCCTGGTCGACGGCGGGCGCCGGCCGGGCCACGGGTCAGGTCCGTCGTCGTCCGCCTGGCCCGGCAGACGAACATCATGAGCGCGGCCCGGTCCGCCCGGCGCCGCGATCGCGTGTACGAGGCCGTCACGCTGACTCTCGCGGTGGTGCTCCTGCCGGTGGCGTTCGTCGTCGCGCGCGGGCGGGCGAAGCATGTGGCCTGCCAGTGGGCGCTGGCGACGCGTTTTCCGGCCGAGGACCTGACCGGCCTGACGCCCGCCACGCGCGCGGCCTTCGAGGCCGCCCGGGCGCAGGCCCTGTGGCGCGACGGTGAGCTGATCGGGCTCACGTCCGGGCACCGGACCGCCGAGGAGCAGGCACGACTGTTCGCCGAGGCGGTCCGGTGCGCCGGGTCCCCGGAGGCGGCCCGGCTGCGGGTACTGCCGCCGCACGAGTCGCGGCACGTCGCGGGCACGGCCCTCGACGTACGACCCGCCGAGGGCGCGCGCTGGTTGGAGACGTACGGCGCGCGCCACCACCTGCACCGGGTGTACGACAACGAGTGGTGGCACTTCGAGTACCGGCCCGGTCGTCGCCCCGAGCGGCTGCCCCACCCGGGTGCCTCGACGCCCCCGACCGTGGTCCCCGCGCGGCCGTCGCGGCTTGTGCGGCTGACCGACCGGTGGTGACGGCAGCCCGCCGAGCGGGCACAGTGAAGCGGTGACCACCGACATCCGTACCCCCCTGGCCCGCTACGCCGACCGCCTGCACGCCGTGATCGGCGACGGGCACCACGTCGCCTCCCCGCTCGGCGCGTGGCTGCTGCTGGCGCTCGCCGCACCGGCCGCCACCGGCCCGACCCGCACGGCGCTGGAGGAGGTGCTCGGCACCGACGTGGAGGCCGCCGCCACGGCCGCCGACGCCCTGCTGGCGGCGCCGCATCCGCTGGTGCCCTCGGCGACCGCGTTCTGGCACCGGCCCGGCGTCGGGACGCACGGGCTCGACGGGTGGCGGGCCGCCCTGCCCGCGTCGACCGCGACCGGGGCGCTGCCGGACCAGGCGGGGCTCGACGCGTGGGCCCGCGAGCACACGCTCGGCCTCGTCGAGGGGTTCCCACTGAAGGTCTCGCCGCGGGTGCTGCTGGTGCTGGCCAGCGCCCTGGCCACCCGGGTCTCGTGGGCGGCCCCGTTCGAGGTGGCGCCGGGCGGTGCGCTCGGGCCCGGCAGCGCCTGGGCCGGCGGGCTGCACCGGGTGCTGCGCAGCCCTGAGTACGGCCACCGCTGCTGGATCGCCGACACCGCGCGGGCCGGCACCGTCGCCGTGCACGCCGCCCCCGCCCAGTCTGCGGGGGCCGACGGCGGCGGGGCCGGGCTGCTGGTGGTCTCCGTCGTCGCGGCACCCGACGGGCCGGCCGGGGACGTCCTCGCGGCGGCCCAGGAGCTGACGACGGCCGTCGCCGACACGCCGGAGCATGAGCTGCCCGCCCAGCGGCGTTCCCTGTTCGACGTGCCGCTGGGCGAGGGCCCGCTCTGGACGCTGCGCGAGGAGCCGACCCACACGTACGCGCCGGACGGCCGGGAGGAGCGGGTGACGGCGGTGCTGCCCTGCTGGTCGGCCCGCAGCCGGCACGAGCTGACCGCCCCCGGGCTGGGCTTCCCCGCCGTCGCCGGTATGTTCGGCGAGTTGCTGGACTCGCCGGGGCTCGAGTTCGAGGCGGCCCAGGCGGCGACGGCCAGCTACGGCCGGTACGGCTTCGAGGCGGCGGCCGTCACCGGCTTCGCCTCGGCGGTCAGCCTGCCGCCGGAGGGGGTGGCCCGCGTCGCGGAGCTGCGCTTCGGCCACCCGTACGCGGTGGTGGCGGTCGCCACCGACGGGCGGGGCGACGGCGGCGCGGCCGGCCCGTGGCACGGGTTGCCGGTCTTCTCCGCCTGGGTCACCGACCCGCAGGAGCTGTCGGAGGCCGACGCTGCGGGCCGCCACGGGAACGGGTAGCCGCGACGCGGATCAGGGGGTGTGCGGCTCGGCCATCGCGACGGCGATCTTGCGAGGGCCGGTGAACGGCTCCCGGCCGTGCGCGGCGGTCATGTTGTCCACGACCAGCACGTCGTCGCGCCGGTAGTCGAAGCGGACGCTGGCCGTCCGGTACGCGGCCCGCAGGTGGTCCATGACGTCGGCGGGTATCTCGCCGCCGTCGCCGTAGTACGTGTTGGCCGGCAGCCCGTCGGTGCCGAACATGGCCAGCAGCCCCTCCTGGAGGTCCTTGGCGAGGGTGCTCACGTGGAAGAACGTGGCGTGGTTGAACCAGCGCGGGGTGTCCGAGCCGGGCCGGTGGTGCACGACGTCGCGCACCGCGCGGGTACGCAGCCCGTCGGCGCCCCGCCACTCCAGCTCGATCCGGTTCGCCGCCGCGTACGCCTCGACCTCGGCCCGGTCGTCGGTGCCGAAGACGTGCTGCCACGGGGTGCCGAAGTCACCGTGGAAGTTGCGCACCAGCATCCAGCGGCGGCGGACGAACTCCTCGCGTACCGCCGGATCGATCTCGGCGTACACCCGGCGGACGTCGGCCAGCGGGGTGGCGCCCCGCGTCTGCGGCGCGGTGATGCAGTAGAAGAACAACGTCAACGGCCAGCGGGCCTGGTACGAGTTCTCGTTGTGCAGGAAGATCTCCTCGTCCGGCGGGTAGTCGGTCGAGGTGTAGACCCGGCCGGCGATGGCGTGCCGGGGCGACGAACGCTCGGTGTAGACCAGCGGCTCGCCGGACAGCGCCCGCACCGCCCGGTCGAAGCCCTCGACGCCGCCGACGTCGAACCCGCGGAACAGCAGCCCGCCGTGCTCGACCAGGCCCGCCCGCAGCTCCGCGCGGCGGGCGGCGATCAGCTCGGTCAGCTCGCGGCCGTCGTTCTCGACGACGATCGGCAGCGTGGCGATCCGGTCACTCATGCTCTCGCTCCTGTCGTCGCCCGCCGTCGCGGCGGGCGGCCGCGGGACAGCGGGATGGCGGCCCGGACGGCGGCCGTGGTGGGCGGCTCACCCGTGCTGGCGGGGGGCCGCGTCGGTGCGGGCGGCGGTGAGGTCCGCCCGGATCACGGCGAGCAGGTCGGGCAGCCGCTCGTTGAGGAAGAAGTGCCCGCCGTCGATCTCGTGCAGGGTGAAGCCGGCGGCGGTGTGCTCCCGCCAGCCGGCGCTGTGCTCCCGGTAGACGGTGTCGTCGCCGCGCCCGCTGAACGCCACGATCGGCATCGGCAGCGGCTCCTCGGGGGTGTAGCGGTAGTCGTCCACCCGGGCGAGGTCGGCGCGCAGCAGGGGCAGCAGCAGCTCGACCAGCTCCGGGTAGTCCAGCAGCCCCGCCGGCAGTCCGCCGCCGGCCGCCAGGCGACGCAGCAGTTCGTCGTCGTCCACCCGGGACAGCCCGTCGAAGTGGCTGGGCGCGTTGACGTGCGGGGCGCGGGCGCCGCCGACGTAGAGCCGCAGCGGCAGTGGACGCCCGGCGCGGCGCAGCTCGCGGACGACCTCGAAGGCGACCCGGCCGCCCATCGAGTGGCCGTAGATCGCGTACGGGCCACGGGCCCGCTCGGCGATGGCGTACGCGACGTCGACGACCTTGAACACCGGGTTCTCGCTGATCCGGTTCTCGCGGCCGGGCAGTTGCACCGGCAGCACCTCGACGTCGGGGCCGAGCTCGTCCTGCCAGCGCCGGAAGACGGTCGCGCCCCCGCCCGCGTAGGGCAGGCAGAAGAGTTGGACCGGCGCCGGGTGCCAGCCGCCGGCGGAGAGGAACCAGGTCACCGCGCGCCTTTCGTCGAGAGGGGCCGCTCCGGTGCCGCTGGCGCCGGAACGGGTGGTGGGTCGCTCCGGCGTGCCGGAGCGACCCGAGGTGCGGCGCCCTCCGAGGCATCGGCGGGCCGACCGCGTTCGGGCCGACCACCATGCTCCAGGAGGGGCCTCATGATCTGCCTATACCTTCGGGTCGGAAGCAGCATAAGGCGCGATGCCCGCCCGCGAGGATCCGCGTGGCGGGCCGCCGCGACGGTGCGCGGGCGGTGGCGGGTGGCCGGTCAGGCGTCGTCGGGTCGGGGGATCGGTTGGGTCATGCCGTCGAAGTCCCGGGGCAGCCGGGCCACCATGTCGCGGAACTCGTCGACGGTGACCGCCTCCCGCAGGGTGGCGAAGACGGCACCGGTTCCCGCCCGGGCGGTGGCCTCGTCCGTCCCGGCCCGCTCCCCCACCCGTCGCACGAAGTCCGCCGGACCGGGCGCGCCGGGCGGGCCGTCGCCGGCACCGGCCTCCGCGAGATAGCCGTCGAGTTCGTCGGGGAGGCGACCGGTCGCGCCGCCGCTCATCCGTTCCACCATGGTCTGCAACACGGCGCGGGCGATCGTGGCGGCCTGGGCGGTGGGTAGTCCGGCGCGGCGGGACACCGCGTCGACGAAGAGGGGGAACCGCACGGCAGCCTCCTGTCGTCAGCGGCCCCGCGCTTACCCGCGCCCGGCACCGGCAAACGACCCCGCCGTCCGGCCGGCCCTGGGGCGCGGGGCCGTCGACGGACGTCGTACCCGCCGGCTGACCGGGGACGCCCGGCCGGGATCAGCCGGCCGGGTCGTCGGCGAGGACGTCGAGCAGCAGCGCGGCCGTCCAGCCGAAGGCCGGCGAGCCCAGCCCGGCCCCGGTGTCGGGGTGGAAGTACTCGTGGCAGCCGGCGCCGGCCACCAGCTCGATCATCGAGTCGCGCAGGCCCGCGGCCAGGTCGGGGCGGCCGTGGCGCAGCAGTCCCCGGCGTACCAGCCAGTTGACGTTCATCCAGCTCGGCCCGCGCCAGTAGCGCAGCGGCTCGAAGTCCGGCGCGGTGCGGTCGTGGCTGGGCAGCGGCCGGTCCATCCGGGCGGCCAGCCCGAAGCGCGGCGAGCAGGCCTCGGCGACCAGCGCCGACACCTGCCGCGCGGGCAGGTCGGGCAGGACCAGCGGGGCCAGGCCGAGCACCGTCCGGGCCGGCACGAGGCGGTCGGCGCGCAGGTCCCGGGGGTGGAAGACGCCCGTCGCCGGGTCGTACAGCCGGCGCACCAGGGCCTCGGTGATCCGCGCGGCGCGCTCCCGGTGCGGGCCGGGGTCGGCGCCGACCAGCGGCGCGATCCGGGCGAGGGCGTGCTCGGCGGCGCCCATGGCGGCGTTGACCAGCGGGCACTCCACCAGGAACGGGTGCCGGCCGGCGAGGTCGTCGTCGCGGTAGCGGCGCTCGCGGTAGGACGCCACGATCGCGACGTAGCGCGCGTAGTCGAGGTCCGTGGGTCGGTGCGCGGCGTCGGCGTGCGCGGTGTCGTGCCGGCGGTACGCGCGCATGACGGCCGCGTCGGCGGGCACCGCCGCCATCGGCGCGTCCCAGGCGGGGCTGTTGTCCAGCCCAGACTCCCACGGGTGGACGATGCAGGCCAGCCCGCCCCCGCCGACGTCCCGGCGGGTGGCGAGGTAACGCTGCTGGGCCACCAGCCGGGGGTAGAGCCGGCGCAGCGCGGCCCGCGCCTGCTCCGAGGGGCACCGCCGGTACGCGAGCCAGGCGGCGGGCGCGTGCACGGGCGGCTGGATCAGCCCGGAGGTGGCGGCCGCCGGGGCGCCCTCGGCGAGCCCCGACTCCCAGAACTCCGGCCCCGGGAAGTACGAGCCGACGCGCAGGGCCGGGTTGAACACGATGTGCGGCACCCGCCCGTCGACCCACTGGGCGCGGAACAGGCTGGCCAGCTCGCACCAGGCGCGCTCGGGGCGGAAGTGGGACCAGCCGATGGCGATGAACGCCGAGTCCCAGCTCCACTGGTGCGGGTAGAGGGTGCGCGAGGGCACCGTGTGGTCGTGTTCCCAGTTGGCGTCGAGGGTGGCGACGGCGAGGCGGCGCAGGGCCCCCCGGTCGTGGGCGCCGGGGTCGACGGCGGTGGGCGGGCCGCCTGCGGTCCCGGTGCTCACGCCGCCGCCTGCCGGGGCTGGGCGTGGCGCAGCACGGCGGCGGCCTGGTGCAGGGCGCGTACGGGGTCGCCGCGCAGCCGGCACTCCAGCGCCAGCCAGCCCCGGTAGTCGATCTCCAGCAGGGTGCGGAGCAGCGCCGGCCAGTCGAGGTGCCCGGCGCCGGGCTGGTAGCGGTTGGAGTCGCTGACCTGCACGTGCCCGAGGTACGGGGCGGCGGCGCGCAGCGCCCGGTGCACGTCGTCCTCCTCGATGTTCATGTGGAAGGTGTCCGCCACCACCCGCACCGTGGGCAGCCCGACGGCCGCGCAGAGGGCGACCGCGTCGGCGAGCCGGTTGACCATGTGGTCCTCGTACCGGTTGAGCGGTTCCAGGAAGAGGGTGACCCCCTCGGCGCGCGCGTGCTCCCCCAGCTCGCCCAGGGCGTCGACGAGCACCTGCCGGTCGGCGGCGGGTGGGCGGGGCGGCTCGAACGGCGGCAGCCGCCGGGAGAACATTCCCCACGCGGCCGGGGTCATCGCGCCGACGCCGCCCAGCTCGGCGATCACGGAGAGCTGGGAGCGCAGGTTGCGTACGGCGTCGCGGGAGCGCTCGGGGTCGAAGTCGCCGATGAAGTGGTCCATCTCCACGCAGACGGTGGGCATGACCACCCCGGCGGCGCGGGCCCGGCGCAGCTCGGGCAGCCGGCGGGCGAGGCCGAGGTCGCCGGAGCCGCGCAGCTCGATCGCGTCGTAGCCGAGCGCGGTGGCGAGCGCGTACTTCTGGATCAGGTCGGTGCCCGGCAGGAGTTGTTCCTGGCAGGCCAGGGGAATCGTCATGGGAACCTCAGCACCACTTGGAGGGCGTCCGCGTCACCGCGGTCGAGCAGCGCCAGCGCGTCGGCCACCGCGCTCGCGTCGACGACGTGGCTCACGAGCGGCAGCGGGTCGACGCTGCCCTCGGCCACCAGGTCCATGAAGGTGTGTGCGACGCGGGCCCCGGTCCACCGGCCGGCCATGCCGGGCGCCGGGGTCGGCCCGGAGACCTGGGCCGCCACCAGCTGGATCCGGTTGTGGTGGAACTCCTCGCCGAGGCCGAGCGCGTCGGCCTGTCCCTGGTAGAAGCCGGCGGCCACGACGCGACCGGCGTGGGCGGTGGAGCGGATCGCCTCGTGCAGCGCCGGGTACGCCCCGGACAGTTCCAGGCAGACGTCCGCGCCCCGGCCGCCGGTGGCCCGGCGCAGCACGGCCGCGGCGGACTCGGCGCCCGCGTCGACGACGAGCCGGGCGCCGAGTCGGGTGGCGTGCGCCAGCCGGGCGGGCACCCGGTCGACGGCGACCACGCGCGCGCCGGAGAGGGCGGAGAGGCGGGTGGCGAGCAGGCCGATGACGCCCTGCCCGAAGACCGCGACCCAGTCGCCCAGGTGCAGGTCGCCGGCGAGTACGGCGGTGAGGGCGATCGCCCCCGGGCGGGCGAAGACCGCCGCGAGGGGGTCCAGCCCGGCGGGCAGCGGGTGCACCGTGTCGGCGGGCACGACGGCCTCGGCGCGGTGCCCCCAGATGCCCCAGACGACCTGCCCGGCCCGGCGGTCGGCCACGTCGGGTGCGACCTCGACGATCTCGCCGACCTCCTCGTAGCCGAAGCCCACCAGCGGGTACGGCACGGCGGTCTGCCGGGGCACGAACATCCGGCTGACGTCGTCCCAGTCCTTGCTCAGCCGGGGGTTGCTGCCCCGGTAGAGGGTGAGCTCCGTGCCGGCCGAGATGCCGGAGTAGCAGGTGCGGACGCGGACCCGACCGGGGCCGAGCGGGTCCGGGGGGCAAGGCTCGAGGCTGATCCGTCGGGGCCCGGCGAGTGAGACAACCCAGTTGACCATGAGTCACATCCCGGTAGCACTGGGCTCCATCGTAGGCAATAAATCGGCATATGTCTTGTAATTGATCAATCGAAGGGGTTGAATCCCTTGTATACCCTTCGAGAGGAGTGCCACCGATGTCAGCACCTCCGATGCGGATACTCGCCGCCACCCTGATCATGGCAGTCACCGGGGCCACTCTGCTGGGCTGCGGCGACGAAGGATCCGACAGCGACAGCAGGAAGATCACCGTGTGGAGCCTGGAGGACGTGGCCGACCGGGTCACCGCCACCAAGGCGATCATCGCGGACTTCACCGCCAGCACCGGGATCGCCGTCGACCTGGTCACCGTCAACGAGGACCAGTTCCCCGCCCTGATCGCCACCAGCGCTGCCGCCGGCGAACTGCCCGACGTGGTCGGTTCGGTGTCGCTCGCCGGCGTGCGTACCCTCGCCGGCAACGAACTGCTGCACTCCTCGGCGAACGCGGAGGTCGTCGACAAGCTCGGCAGGCAGACCTTCTCGCCGCGGGCCCTGGAGCTGACCGCGGACGACGGCAGGCAGCTCGCCGTGCCCAGCGACGGCTGGGGCCAGCTGCTCGTCTACCGCAAGGACCTGTTCGCCGCCGCAGGGCTGCCCGCCCCCGACACGTACGAGAGGATCGCCACCGCCGCGACGAGGCTCAACGCCGGCGGCGTCGCGGGCGTCACCGCCGCCACCGCCCCCGGCGACGTGTTCACCCAGCAGACCTTCGAACATCTCGCGCTGGCCAACAACTGCCAGCTCACCGACGACTCCGGGGCCGTGAAGCTGGACTCCCCGGAGTGCGTCGAGGCGTTCCGGTTCTACGGCGACCTGATGCGCACCAGCTCGGTCAGGGGCGCGCAGGACGTCGACACCACCCGGGCCACCTACTTCGCCGGCAAGGCGGCCATGCTGGTCTGGTCGCCGTTCATCCTCGACGAGCTGGCCGGCCTGCGCGACGACGCCAGGCCGACCTGCCCGCAGTGCCAGGCCGACCCGGCGTTCCTCGCGAAGAACAGCGGCTTCGTCACCGCGATCAAGGGCCCGAACGGCGTCGAACCCGCCCAGTACGGCGAGATCAGCTCCTGGGCCGTGCTCGACGGCGCCGCCGCCGACCCGGCGAGGTCCTTCGTGGAGCACATGCTCGGCGACGGCTACCCGCGCTGGTTCGGCATGTCCCCCGAGGGGCGCTTCCCCGTCCGCAAGGGCACCGGGCAGGAGCCGGAGAAGTTCCTCACCGCCTGGAACACCAGCCAGGCCGGCGTCGACACCCGCAAGCCGCTCGCCGAGGTCTACGGCGAGGAGGTGCTCGCCAGTCTGCGCCGCAGCCCCGACACCTTCCAGCGGTGGGGGCTCACCCAGGGCCAGGGCAAACTCGTCGGCGCGATCCTCGGCGAGCTGCCGGTGCCCAAGGCCCTGAACGACGTGGTCGCCGGCAAGACCGACGCCGCCGCGGCCGCCGGACGGGCGAAGAAGGACGTGGAGGCGATCAAGGCGGGCGTCAATTGACCACCGCCCCACCGGACACCGGCCGCTCCCCCGCCCGGGAGCGGCCGGCCCCGGCCCGCCGCCGCAGACCACTGACCCTGCGCCGCCGCGAGTCTCGCGCCGGGCTCGCGCTGGTCGCCCCGACCCTGCTCGTCGTGGTCGCCGTGATCGGCATCCCCATCGTCTGGACCGTCGTGCTGGCCTTCCAGCGGGTACGCCTGGCGACGCTGCGGCGTACCCGGCTGTTCGGCGAGTTCACGATGGACAACGTCGAGCGGGTGCTGAACACCCCCGGCTTCGCCGACACGCTGTGGACCACGCTGGTCTACGCCGTGGCCAGCACCGCCGGCTCGATCGTGCTCGGCCTGGTGGCGGCGCTGGTCGTACGCCGGCCGTTCCGGGGTCGCACCCTGGTGCGCGCGTCGATGCTGCTGCCGTACGTGGCGCCGGTCGTCGCGGTCACCTTCGTCTGGCAGGTGATGCTCGACCCGCAGCTCGGCATCGTCAACGACTGGGGGCGGCGGTTCCTCGGCTGGGACACCCCGGTGCCGTTCCTGTCCCAGGAGTCGACGGCCCTGGCCACGGTCGTCGCCTTCGAGGCGTGGCGCTACTTCCCCTTCGCGTTCCTGTTCCTGCTCGCCCGGCTCCAGGCGGTGCCGGGCGAACTGGAGGAGGCGGCCCGGGTCGACGGGGCCACGCCCACCCAGCGGTTCCGGCACATCCTGCTGCCGCAGCTGCTGCCCGTGATCGGCCTGCTGGGGGTGCTGCGCTTCATCATGACGTTCAACAAGTTCGACGACGTCTACCTGCTCACCGGCGGGGCCGCCGGCACCGAGGTGGTGAGCGTCCGGGTCTACGAGTTCCTGACCGCGCGTACGGACATCGGCGCGGCGGCGGCGCAGGCGGTCGTGCTCGCCGTGGTGCTCATCGTGTTCGTGGTGGTGTACCTGCGCTTCTTCGGCGGACGGAGGGACGGCTGATGGACCGGGACCGGATCGAGACGGTGGGCCTGCGCTGGCTGCGCCGGCTGGTGATCGCCGCGTTCCTGCTGGTCACCGTCTTTCCCTTCTACTACATGCTGGTGCTCTCGGTGCGCCCCATCGAGCGGCTGCTGCTCGACCCCGGCTCGCTGGTCGTGGGGCTGGGCGAGCTGACCTTCGACACGTACGCCGAGGTGGTGAAGGCCGTCGACGACGGCGGCCAGGGATTCCTGACCTTCATGCGCAACAGCGGCCTGGTCGCCGTCGCGGCGACGCTGCTGACGCTGGCCGTGGCGATCCCCGGCGCGTACGCGGTCGCCCGGCTGCGGTTCTTCGGCCGGCGGCAGGTCGACTTCCTCTTCCTGGCGGTCTACCTGTTCCCGTCGATCGTCATCGCCATCCCGCTCTTCGTGGTCTTCACCCGGGCCGGGCTGCGCGGCTCGCTGCTCGGCCTGGTGCTGGTCTACATCTCGCAGACCCTGCCGGTCTCGGTCTACATGCTGCGCAACTATTTCGAGACGATCCCGGTCAGCCTGGAGGAGTCGGCCGCCATCGACGGCGCCGGGCGGCTCGGCATCATCCGCCGGGTCAGCCTCCCCCTGGCGGCGCCGTCCATCATGGCCGTCGCCCTGTACGACTTCATGATCGCCTGGAACGAGTTCCTGTTCGCCCTGCTGTTCCTGGTCGACAAGCCGCACCGGTGGACGGTGTCGCTGGGGCTGGCGCAGCTCGCGGACGGCGTCGAGGTGCCCAAGACGGTGCTGATGGCCGGCTCGGTGATCCTCACCCTGCCCATCGTGATCCTCTTCTTCGCCAGCGAGCGCCTGCTCACCGAGGGGCTCACCAGCGGCGCGGAGAAGGGCTGAGGCGGCGGGCGGGGTTGCCGCGCGGTGGGCGCTGGTCGAGGATGTGCCGGGTGGATGCCTCCCCCGGCGCGGTCCCCGACGACGTGCCCACGGCTGCCCCGCCCGCGGTCGGGATGCGGCTGCGCGACGTGCAGCCGGGCGACCTCGACGCGTACGTGCGGATGCGCTGCGATCCGGCCGTGATGGCGGAGCTGGGCGGCCCGCAGCCGCGTGAGCGCGTGCCCGCCCAGCTCCGGCGTGACCTCGAGACCGTCCGCGACGGTAGCGCCTGGATCAAGATGATCATTACCGGCGACTCCGCGCAGGTGGCGGGGACGGTGACGGTGTACTCCCACGGGGGCCTCTCCGAGATCGGCTGGATGGTCGTGCCGGAGTTCCAGGGCAGGGGCCTGGCGGGCAGAGCCGTCCGCGCCGTGCTCGCCCTGGCCCGGGCGGACGGCCGGTGGGGCCTCATCCACGCCTTCCCCGCCACGACCAACGCCGCGTCGAACGCGATCTGCCGATCGGTCGGCTTCGTCCTCGTCGGCGAGGAGCAGACGGAGTTCGCCGGCCGCCTCTTCCGCACCAACCACTGGGTCGTCGATCCGTCGCCCGGCGCTGCCGACTCGTCGGCGGGAGGCGTCGATCCGTCGCCCGGCGCTGCCGACTCGTCGGCGGGAGGCCCGGGCGGCGACGTCCCCCCGGCCTGAGCGGCCACGGTATCCCCGGTCCACGGCACCGGCGGGGCATCGCCCCGTCCGCCCCACCCCCCGGGGAGCACCGGGGACCCGGCTACGGTGGCGGCATGGCAAACCCGACCCGTTGGGAGACCGAGACCGGTCCGGAGCACTCGCAGTGGTACATCGACCGGTTCCGCCGGCTGGCTGCCGAGGGGGCCGACCTGGCCGGCGAGGCCCGCCTGCTGGACGCGCTGGTCGCGCCCGGGTCCCGGATCCTCGACGCCGGCTGCGGCACCGGCCGGGTGGGCGCGGCGCTGGCCGCCCGGGGCCACACCGTGATCGGGGTGGACGCCGACCCGGCGCTGGTGGAGGCCGCCCGCACCGACCACCCGGGCCCGCGCTGGCTGGTCGCCGACCTGAGCGAGCTGGACCTGGCGGCGGCCGGCGAGCCGGAGCCGTTCGACGCGGCGGTCGTGGCCGGGAACGTGCTGGCCTTCGTCGCCCCCGGCACCGAGCGGGAGGTGCTGCGCCGCGTCGCCGCCCACCTGCGCCCCGACGGCGTGCTGGCGGTCGGCTTCGGCACCGACCGGGGCTACCCGCTGACCGGGTTCGACGCCGACGCGGTGGCCGCCGGCCTGCGGCTGGAGCACCGCTTCGCCACCTGGGACCTGCGCCCGTGGCGCGACGACGCCGACTTCGCCGTCACCGTGCTGCGCCGCCCCGCCGACTGAGCCCCGCCCGGCCGAGCCCGACCGGTTCGCCCTCGCCGAGGCCACCCGAGGTAGCGGTGCGGCACCGGCCCAGCCGGCGGCGCGCTCAGGCGGGAGCGCGCTCAGGCGAGCACGGGCTCAGGCAAGGGCGCGCTCAGGCGGGGGCGGCGACGACCCGCGCGGCGGCCGGGTCGAGCGTGGCGCCGGCGGGCACCAGGGCGACCAGGCTGGCCGGCAGCCGCACCGGCCGCACGTCGCGGTAGCCGAGCGTGCCGAGCACCTCGCCGCCGGCGAGGACGTAGCGTCGGCCCAGGTCGGTGACCACGGAGACCGCGCCGCCGGTCGCACCGGGCGCCGCGACCGCCTCGACCACCGCGCCACGGCCCGGCTCCACCACGACGTGGTCGGCGCGCACCCCACCCCCGGCCGCCTGGACGGTGCGCGGCGCGGCGGCGAGGTCGGGCAGCCGTACGCCGAGCCGGACCTCCGTGACGCCGCCGTCGTCGCCCACCCGGGCGCAGAGCCCCACCCCGTCGGAGGCGGCCAGCCGGGGCGGCGCGGTCGGCGGGGCGGTGGGCCCCGTCGGGGCCAGGTCGGGCAGCTTGGGCAGCGCCGCGAACCGCCCGAGCGTGATCGGCTCCGGCTCGCCCTGGCCGGTGCGGGCCAGCAGCAGGCCGGCCTGCAACTCGGTGATGCCGGCCAGTCCGTCCCGCAGCGCGACGGCGTACTGGCGGCCACCGCCCGAGTTACGTACCAGGTAGACGTCGCCGATGCGCGCCCCGGACACCCGCGCGGAGCGCTCCCCCTCGGCCGGCAGGGCGAGCGGGGCGAGGTCGGCGCCGGCGGGCAGGCTGTTGAGCAGGGCCGGGGCCGCCGGGACCGCCCGGGCCCGGGTGGCCGCCAGGGCGGCCAGCACCCGGTTGGTATCGCGCACCAGGTAGCGGCGCTGGTGCCAGACGAGATGCAGCCCGCCGTCGGGGTGGCGCAGCAGCAGCGCGTCCTCGCCGAGGGCCCGGCCTCCTCCGGCGGTCACGCCGATCAGCAGCGCCGAGCGGGGCGTCGTCCGGTCGGCCTCGCCGGCGGCGGAGCAGACCGTCCACGGCGCGGTGGAGAGCCGGCCCCTGGCGGGCAGCGAGTCGGGGGCGTCGGCGATGCCCAGCGGCAGCCCGCGCGGCACCCCGTCGATGGCGCGCCGGGAGACGAGCACCGTCTTCGGCCGCTCGGCACCGATGATCAGCAGGGCCGAGGCGTAGTTGAGCACCGGGTGCAGCTTCTCCTCCCGGTAGACGAACCGGGCCCCGGACTCCTTCTCCACGATCACCGCGCCCGTGTCGCGCCACGTGCTGCCGCCCCCGGTGAAGAGGCCGTAGAGGGCGAAACCGCCCAGGCCGATGGCCGCGACCAGCACGCTGGCCAGGCCGGCGCCGGCGAGCCGCCGGAACGGCGACTGCGCCGGGTCGGTCTCCCGCATCACCAGGGCGGCGACGGCCCGCTGGACGGTGAACTGGTACGAGTGCAGCTGGTCCTGCCGCGACGGCATCGCAACCCTTCCCGGTGTGGCGGTCGGGGCACAGGATAAGCGTTGCGTCGACGGCCCGACGACCCTGCGTCGCGGTGCTGCGGGCGGAGGCGGCCGGAGGCGGTCCTCGCCTCCCCATTCCCGGCGGGGTGCCTCCGCCGGTGCGAACAGGATCACCGCGCGGACGTGCCCGCCCGCCCGGCTAGGGGGTAGCATGGCATCCAGGTACCCCCGGGGGTATCGTGAGGAACACGAGGAGGTGCGCGGTGAAGCTTCGACCCGAGATGACGAGCGAGGCCCTGACCCGCCTGAAGCGGGCCCGAGGTCAGCTGAACGCGGTCATCGAGATGATGGAGACCGGTCAGGACTGCCGCGAGGCGCTGACCCAGCTCGCGGCGGTGTCGAAGGCGATCGACCGGGCCGGCTTCAAGATCATCGCCTCCGGCATGCGGCACTGCACCGCCGCCCGCGAGCGGGGCGACTCCCCGGAGATGACCGAGGAGGAGCTGGAGAAGCTCTTCCTCGCCCTCGCCTGACCCGCCACCTGAAGAAACGCACCGCACACGTTGCGTGGCAGCGGCGTGTGCGGGTAGACAGATTGCACACGTCAACACCCCGGCGTGTGCCCGCCACATACCCCCCGGGGTATTTGATCCCACAAGGAGCACGGCAATGGCAGTTGAGGTGTCCGTCATCGCGACGTCCTCGCTCGGCGACCGCAGCTATCTGGCCTCCGACGGCACGGTGGCGATCGTGGTCGACCCGCAGCGCGACATCGACCGGATCCTGTACCTCGCGGGCGAGAAGGGCGTACGCGTCACGCACGTGGTGGAGACCCACATCCACAACGACTACGTCTCCGGCGGCCTGGAGCTGGCCCGGCTGACCGGCGCCCGCTACCTCGTCGCCGCGGACGACGAGGTCGACTTCGACCGGACGCCGGTCGCCGACGGCGATACCGTGCCCGTTTCCGGCGCGCTGCGGCTGCGGGTGCTCGCCACGCCGGGACACACGTTCCACCACCTGTCGTACGTGCTCGACGAGGCCGACGACTCCGGCTGGCGCCCGGTCGGCGTCTTCACCGGCGGCTCGCTGCTCTTCGGCACCACCGGGCGCACCGACCTGCTCGGCGGGGAGCACGCCCACGAACTCGCCCACCACCAGCACGCCTCGGCCCGGCGCCTGGCCGACCTGCTGCCCGACGGCGCCGAGGTGTGGCCCACCCACGGCTTCGGCAGCTTCTGCTCCGCCAGCCAGGCCGACGCGCCCGAGTCGACGATCGGCCGGGAGAAGCGGGCGAACCCCGTGCTGCGGCTCGCCGCCGACGAGTTCGTCACCGAGACCCTCGCCGGGCTCGACGCCTACCCGGCGTACTACGCCCACATGGGGGTGGCGAACCTCGCCGGCCCGGCGCCGGTGGACCTCACCCCGGTCGCCCGGGCCGACGCCGCCGAGCTGCGGGAGCGGATCGCCGCCGGCCAGTGGGTCGTCGACCTGCGCCACCGCAAGGCGTACGCCACGTCGCACCTGGCGGGCACGGTCGCCCTCGGACTCGACGGCCCGATGTCGACCTGGCTCGGCTGGCTCATCGACTGGGGCGCACCGCTCACCCTGCTGGCGGAGACCGAGGAGCAGGTCGCCGACGCCCAGCGCGAACTGGTCCGCATCGGCATCGACCGGCCGGCCGCCCAGGCCACCGGCGACCCCGACCGGTGGTCCACCGGGCCGGGACAGCTCCGCGAGCTGCGGATGACCGACTTTCCCGCGCTGGCCGCCGCCCGGGCCGGCGACACCCCGGCGGGGCTGCCCGCCCCGGACGTGGTGCTCGACGTCCGGATGACCAACGAGTGGACCGCCGGTCACGTCGAGGGCGCCGTGCACATCCCCCTGCCCGACCTGCCCGGGCGCCTCGCCGAGGTGCCCGCCGGCACCGTCTGGGTGCACTGCGGCTCCGGCTACCGGGCCACGGTCGCCGCGTCCCTGCTGGCCAACGCGGGCCGCGAGGTCGTCGTGATCGACGACAAGTTCGGCCGGGCCGAAGCCGCCGGGGTCGCCATGAGCCCCGGCGACGCCTGACCGACCCACGCACCGCCGGCCCCGCCCCCTGCGTACGCCACCGGTCGTCCGCACGGCGACGCGCGCCCGCCGCCGATCGGCGCCGGGCCGACCCACCCTGCCCTTCCACGGGCGATCGAGCACTGAACGAGGAGAGATGACCACTTCACCGAGCGCCCCGCCCACCCTCGACGCCGCCACGCTGCGCGAGCTGATCGACTCCGGCCGCGCTCCGCGCATGCTGGACGTGCGCACCCCCGCGGAGTTCGAGACGGCCCACGTCCCCGGCGCCCACAACGTGCCGCTCGACGTGCTCAGGGAGCACCGCGAGGAGCTGCGGCGGCACCTCGACGAGACGGTGGTGCTCATCTGCCGCTCCGGGGCTCGCGCCACCCGGGCCGGGCAGGCCCTCGCTGGTGTCGGGCTGCCCGACCTCAGGATCCTCGACGGCGGGATGACCGCGTGGCAGGCCGCCCAGGGACCGGTCCGCCGGGGCACGCCTCGCTGGGAGCTGGAGCGGCAGGTCCGCCTCGTCGCCGGCTCGATCGTCCTGCTCAGCATCCTCGGTTCGGTGTTCGTACCCGGCCTGAAGTGGGTCGCCGGCCTCATCGGCGCCGGCCTCACCTTCGCCGCCGTCACCGACACCTGCGCGATGGGCATGCTGCTCGGCAGGCTCCCCTACAACCGCGGCGCGAGCTGCGACGTGCAGACCGTCGTCGGTCGGCTCGGAGACCACCCGACGCCCCGGCCCCTGCCGTGACCGGCAGCCTCGCGCTGACCGTCGCGCTGGCCGTCCTCATCGGGGTGGCCCTCGGCCTGCTCGGCGGCGGCGGGTCCATCCTCGCCGTGCCGCTGCTGGTCTACGTGGCCGACCTGCCGGCCCGCGAGGCGATCGCCACCTCGCTGCTCGTCGTCGGGGTGACCAGTGCCGTCGGCGCGCTGCCGCACGCCCGGGCCGGCCGGGTCCGGTGGCGCACCGGCCTGCTCTTCGGGGCCGCTGGCATGGTCGGCGCGTACGGCGGCGGACGCCTCGCCGCGTTCGTCCCGCCCGCCGTCCTGCTCGCCGGCTTCGCCGTCATGATGCTCGCCACCGCGACGGCGATGCTGAGGGGCCGGCACGACGGCCCCGGGCGCCAGCGGCGTGAGCTGCCCGTGGCGCGGGTGCTCCTCGACGGCGTCGTGGTCGGACTGGTCACCGGGCTGGTCGGCGCGGGCGGCGGGTTCCTGGTGGTACCGGCCCTCGCGCTGCTGGGCGGCCTGCCGATGCCGGTCGCGGTCGGCACCTCGCTCGTGGTCATCGCGATGAAGTCGTTCGCCGGGCTGGCCGGCTACCTGTCCACCGTCGACATCGACCCGGGCCTGGCCACCGCCGTCACCGCCGCGGCCGTGCTCGGCAGCCTGGCCGGCGGCCGGCTGGCCGGACGCGTCCGCGAGGACGTGCTGCGCCGGGCGTTCGGCTGGTTCGTGGCGGCGATGGGCGTGTTCGTCCTGGCCGGGCAACTGCCCGCGCACCTGCGGACGGACCCCCTGCTGTGGACCGTCGCCCTGGTGACGGCGGCCACGGCGGCTACGGCGGTCGTGCGGCGCCGCCGCTTCGGCCGACCCGACCATCGGGACCGGCCCGACCATCGGAGCCCGGCTGAGCGGCGGGACCGGCCCGACCATCGGAGCCCGTCCGACCGGCGGGACCGGCCCGACCGGACGTAGCGGAATCGGTCAGGGGCGCAGGATCAGCCGGATCGGGTCACCCTGCTTGGTCTGCACCCGGCGTACCGCCTCCTCGGCGTCGGCCAGCGGCAGCACGTCGCTGATCGACGCCGACAGGTCGAGCCGACGCTGCCGGGCCAGGGACACCAACTGCTCGACGTGCTCGCCCTCCGAGCCGTAGTGGCCGAGCACCGCCTGCTGGAAGTAGGTGAACGGGCTGTCCGAGGCGATCGTCACCGGCTTGTTGGCGATGCCCGCGAGCACCAGCCGGCCCCGGCGGCCCAGCACGGTCAACGCCTGCTCGCGTACGGCGGTCACCCCGGCGAAGTCGAACGCGACGTCCAGCCCCCGCCCGCCCGTCAACTCCAGCACGGTCTCGCGGAACGCGGCGTCGGCCGGGTCGAGCACCGCGTCGGCCCCCAGGACCGCCGCCCGGTCCCGCGCCACCGCCAGCGGTTCCACCGCGATCACCGGGGCCGCACCCACCAGTCGCAGCAGTTGGACGGCGTGCGCGCCCAGCCCGCCCACGCCCCACACCCCGACCGCCTCGCCGGGGCGGGTCCATCCGCAGCGCCCGTTCCGTCAGGTGCAGCCGTCCGGCCAGCATGTCCGCCACCGCGCGCCCCCTGCCCGGCCCCCGGTCGGGTGGCCCTCGACGGGGTGGGCATACCCGGCCGGGCGGGAGGAATGCGCGTGCCGGCCGCCGGGGCCCGGGGCGGCGGGGGGTAGCATCCGGGCCCGTGGGCGTGCGATTCGAGGAACTGGCCTGGCGGGAGACCCCGATCGGGCTCATCAGCCTGCGCCGGCGCCGCGACCCGTCGCTCGACGTCGAGGTGTACGAGGTCAAGCTCGACGACGAGTACCTGATGTCCAGCCTCTTCCCCGTCGCGGAGATCGAGCTGGCCCGGCTGGGCCTGGCTCCCCTGTCCGTGCAGGGGCTCGACGTGGTCGTCGGCGGCCTCGGCCTCGGCTACACCGCCCGCACCGCGCTCTCCGACGACCGGGTCGGCTCCCTGCTGGTGGTGGAGGCGATCGAGGACGTCATCGACTGGCACCGCCGAGGGCTGCTGCCCTTCGCCGCCGGGCTGGCCGCCGACCCGCGTACCCGGTTCGTGCGGGCCGACTTCTTCGCCGCGGTGGCCGAGGGCACCGGCTTCGACCCGCGGGAGCCGGAACGGCGGTTCCACGCCGTGCTGCTCGACGTGGACCATTCGCCGCGCAACGTGCTGCACCCCGGCCACGCCCCCTTCTACACCCCCGACGGCCTGCGCCGGCTCGCCGCCCATTTGCACCCGGACGGGGTGTTCGCCCTCTGGTCGGACGATCCGCCCGACGCCGACTTCGAGGCCGTCCTCGCCGAGGTGTTCCGCACCGCGCGGGCGCACGTCGTCCCGTTCGCCAACCCGCTGACCGGCGGGCAGTCGGCCAACACGGTCTACGTCGCCCAGCGCTGACGCGGTCACCGGACGCCCCGCCGGACGGCGACCGGACGCGCGTGCTGCGGGCGTCGGTCCCGATCAGGCGCGGCGTCCCGCTGCCAGTTCGGCGGGGTGCTCGGCGGATCCGGCCAGGTGTAGGAGCGGGGCGTCCCGTTTCCGCGGGTCGCGTCCAGGCGGCGCAGCCGCCGACATCCATTCGCGATCTTGGACAGTTGTCGTTACCCGAGGACGACAACTGTCCAAGATCCACGCTGTCGGCCGGTGGCGGAGCGGCCGCGCCGGACGGCCGCGGCGGTGGCGACCGTGCCGGGCCTCCTCGGACGCCGGTCAGTCGGATGGTCGGCGGAGCGTCGCGGTCCTCCGGGCGTGCGCGGCGTACTCCCGTACCGCCGGATTCCGGGCGGCGCTGGACGCGGTGCTGGCCGACGCGGCGGCCCGGACCATGACGGTGATGTCAGCGAAAATGTGCGCCACCGGCGTGCCGCGCGAGGACTTCGCCGGTCGTGGCGGCATGGCCGGGTGCGGGCCGGGAAGGCAGACGGCCAGGCCGCGCCGCGCGGCCGGAGTCACGGGAGGTGGACATGCGAGCCATGCTCTGGGCCGTCGGCGTCGTCGCCGGCGCGCTCATCCTGCTCGGGCTGCTGCTGGAGGCGGTCCGCTGGCTGGTGATCATCGGCGTGGTGGCGCTGGTCGCGGTCGTCGTCATGGGGGTGGTCAAGGGCCGGCGGGCGGTGCGCCATTCCGCCGGGTACCGCTGACGGCGAGCGCGGCGGCCAACTCCTCGTCGTAGGTCGCGATCGGGCGCCCGTCGGCCGCGTAGGCGACCAGCCGGCCGTGGGTCATGGTCGCCGACCGGAACGAGAACGTCCGGGGGCCCGGGTAGGGCGCGAGCAGTGGAATGACCCGGGGCGCGCCCCCGGGGGCGGAGTGGTATTCCAGCCGGGCGACGGCGGGCGACACCACCCCGTTGACGCGGACCTTGGTCTTCTCCCTGCGGGTGCCGAAGGTGACCGGCGCGTCCGTGCCGTACGCGGCGCACTCCGCCGGGCCCCGGCAGACGAAGAAGTAGCGCGGGTTGGCGACGTCGGAGAGCGCGTACGCCTTGAAGGTCGGATCGGCGCCTGCGGGCAGCGGCTGCACGGCGAAGAACGCCACGGCCAGCGCGGCGGTCGTGCCCACCCGCAGCCAGCCGCGGGTCGCCGGGGTCCGTCGGCCCGCGCCGGCTGCGGCCAGCACCGCCCCGCCGAACCCGGCGAGGCAGAGCACAGCGACGCCGAGGGCCCGGGCGTTCTCGAGGAGGAACTGCACCCCGGACGTGGTCGAGACCGGCCTGAGCGCCACCCCCAGCGAGACCACCATGGTCACCAGCAGGGCGCCGCCGGCGACCCGCCGGGCGACCCCGTCGGCCCCGATCAGCAGCATCGCCGCCAGCACCGGCCAGATCTGGTGGTGCGTCCAGGACACGGGGGACGCGGCGACGGTCGCGCAGCCGACGAGCACGGCGGCGTGGCCGGGGCGCCCGTGCGCCGCCAGGTGCCGGGCCCGCAGCAGGGCCACCGCGCAGACGACGGCCACCAGGGCCGCCCAGAGCAGCGGCAGCGACGCCTGGTCGAGGCCGAGGCGCAGCAGCATGCCGTGCACCGACTGGTTGCCCAGCGAGGCCAGGTTGCCGATCCGGGACGTGTTGCGCACCGCCTCGGTCCAGTAGGTCCAGCTCTCCACCGGGAGAACCACCGCGCCCAGCACGGCGCAGGCCAGGAACGTGACGACGGCCCGCCCGGCGTCCCGGTAGCGGCCCGTGACGAGGAAGTAGACAACGAACAGCAGCGGGGTCAGTTTGATCGCGGCGGCCACCCCCACGAGGACGCCCCGCAGCCGGGCCGGGGGGACGCCCATGCCGTCGAGCAGCGCGAGCAGCACGATGAAGACGCTTACCTGGCCGAAGCGCAGATTGCTCTGCACCGGCGCGGAGAGCATCAGGGCGCAGGCGACGGCCGGCACGACCAGGTGCCGCCGCGGCCCGCCGGCCAGTACGCGGCCGACCGGCACCGCGATGGCGACCACCGCGAGGCAGATCAGCGCCAGCCAGACCCCCTGCACGACACCCTCGGCGACGGCCGAGACCGGCCAGAGCACGAGCGCGGCGAACGGCGGGTAGGTGAAGGGGCCGCCGTTCTCGGCGGCGAACTCGTACAGCGGCCGGCCGGCCTGCAGGTGCAGCAGTGCGCCACGATAGATGTGCAGGTCGGAGAGGCGGTCGGGGCGGAGCGTGACGAGCGCCGACGACGCGGCGGCGAGCAGGACGAACACGGACCAGAGCGCCACGACCCGTCGATCCCGCACCGTCGGAGTCTACGACCGGAGCCGGCCGGACGGGGGGACCCCGAACGCTACCTACGCGACCGTAGGTTACCGTTAAGTAGGAGATGGTCCGGCACGGGCGGAGGAGAGACATGGACCTGAGTGCCGAGCGGCCCTGGCTGCGCAGCTACGCCCCGGGCGTGCCGGCGACCGTCGCGCCGTCCAACGAGTCGCTGGTCGACCTGCTGCGCGACGCCGCCCACCGCTTCGGCCCCCGGATCGCCCTGGACTTCTTCGGCGCCACCACCACGTACGCCGACCTGGACGACCAGGTGGGCCGGGGAGCCGAGGCGCTGCGCCGGCTCGGCGTCGGCCGGGGCGACCGGGTGGCGCTGGTGCTGCCGAACTGCCCGCAGCACGTGGTCGCCTTCTACGCCGTGCTGCGGCTCGGCGCGGTGGTGGTGGAGCACAACCCGCTCTACACCGCGCAGGAGCTCACCCGGCAACTCGCCGACCACGGCGCCCGGGTCGCGGTGGTCTGGGACAAGGTGGCCCCCCTCGTCCGCGACAGCGCGGGCGCGACGGCCGTCGAGACCGTGGTCGCGGTGGACCTCACCCGGGCCCTGCCCCGGCGCAAGCGCTGGGCGCTGCGGCTGCCGTTGGCCCGGGCGCGGGCCACCCGCGCGGCGATGACCGGGCCCGCGCCCGGAGCGCTGTCCTGGGAGCGGCTGGTGGCCGAGGCCGGCCCGCTAGCCGCCGCGCACCCCGCCCCCGGCCCGGACGACACGGCGCTGTTGCAGTACACGGGCGGCACCACCGGCACGCCGAAGGGCGCCATCCTGAGCCACCGTAACCTGCGGACCAACGCGGCGCAGGGCCGCGCCTGGGTGCCGGGCCTGCGCGACGGCGAGGAGACGGTGTACGCGGTGCTGCCGCTGTTCCACGCGTACGGGCTGACGCTCTGTCTCACCTTCTCGGTGGGCATCGGCGCCACGCTGGTGCTGTTCCCCCGCTTCGACCTGGACCAGACGCTGGCGGCGGTGCGTCGCCAGCCGCCGACCTTCCTGCCCGCCGTCCCGCCGATCTACGAAAAGCTCGCCACGACCGCCCGGGAACGCGGGATCGACCTCTCCTCGGCCCGGTACGCCATCTCCGGCGCCATGGCGCTGCCCCCGGCGACGGTCGAGCTGTGGGAGTCGGTCACCGGCGGGCTGCTCGTCGAGGGCTACGGCATGACCGAGACCTCCCCCGTCGCGCTCGGCAACCCGGTCTCCCCCGCCCGCCGGCCGGGCACGGTCGGCGTGCCGTTCCCGTCCACCGACATCCGCATCGTCGACCCCGAGGATCCGTCGCGCGACCGCGCCCCGGGTGAGGCGGGCGAGCTGCTGATCCGGGGGCCGCAGGTGTTCGCCGGCTACTGGAACCGCCCGGCGGAGACGGCGGCGGCGCTGCTGCCCGACGGCTGGCTGCGTACCGGGGACGTCGTGGTGGCCGACGCCGACGGCTTCGTCAGCGTGGTCGACCGGATCAAGGAGCTGATCATCACCGGCGGGTTCAACGTCTACCCGTCGGAGGTGGAGGACGCGTTGCGCCGCGTTCCCGGCGTCCGCGACGCCGCTGTGGTCGGCCTGCCCGGCGAGCACGGCGGCGAGGAGGTGGTGGCGGCTGTCGTCCTGGACGAGGGCGCCGAGCCACCTGACGAGGCGGGCCTGCGGGCGGCGTGCCGTCGGCACCTGGCCGGCTACAAGGTGCCCCGCCGCGTGGTCGTCGTCGAGGACCTGCCCCGGTCCCAGATCGGCAAGGTCCTGCGCCGCGAGGTCCGCGACCGGTTGCTCGCCGACGGCTGAGACCGCCGGGCCCGGGCACCGCGATGGCGGGTGAGGCGGTGTCGTGGGCCAAGCGAGCGGTGCAGCGGCGGGTAGTGCGGATCGGGTCGGCCGGCACCCCGACGGCCGGCACCCCGTCGGGCGGCACCCCGACGGGCGGCACCCCGACGGGCGGCACCCCGTCGGGCGGCGCCGTCGCCCCGGCCGCCGACCGGTCAGGCGACGGGCGGGCCGGCCCGCAGGACGCGCCGGGCCCGGCGGCGGTCGAGCCACCGGGGCTCGGGCGGGTCCGTCGGATCGACGCCGGTGACCAGGTCCAGCAGGATGAGCGCCCAGAAGCCGGCCGCGCTGAGCATGTTGCGGGCGCGGCCCGGCTCCGGCGCTCCCGGTGGCAGCACGACCTGCGCCCACCGCCAGGCCACCCAGGCGATCTCCCGGTCCGGGTGGTGCCGTCCGGAGCGGCTGAGCAGCCGTACCTCGCGTCGCGCGGGAGCCGGCAGCCGCCACCAGCGCCGCAGGGTCTCCAGCCGTTCCCCGGCTCCGTCTGCGGGCGGCGGAACGGTCACGTCACCGGGGTTCATGGCTGGCAAGGATAGGCGGGCCGCGCACCAACGATCCCGGTGGGACAGGGCACCCCGCTGGGGCCGGCGGGACCGGTGAGGGCAGCCGGACCGGCGGGGCAGCGGGACCGGCAGAGGGCGGCGGAACCGGCCGGGGGCAGCGGAACCGGCGGGGGCGGGTCAGAACCAGTCGTCGCGCATCTCCAGCGTGGTCCGGTCGAGGCTGTCCAGCAGGTCGAACTGGGGGCCGGTGCGAGGCAGCTCGTGCCGGAAGAAGTACCGGGCGGCCTGCCGCTTGCCGGCGTGCAGGTCGGCGTCCGGGCCGTCGCCGGGGTCGCCGGCCGCCTCGACGACGAGAAGCTGCTCCAGCCACATCCACGCGATCACCACGTGGCCGACCGCCTCCAGGTAGACGCTGGCGTTGGCCAGCGCCACCTCCGGGTCGCCGGTGCTCCACAGTCGCCGGGTGACCAGGGCGACCCGGTCGAGGGCGGCGCCGAGCGGGGCGGCCAGCTCGGCGGCCTCGCCCCCGGCCCGCCACGCGCGGGTGGTCGTGGCCCGGACCGTCTCCACCAGCAGCGCCAGCCCGGCCCCGTCGCGCATGGTGACCTTGCGCCCCAGCAGGTCCAGCGCCTGGATGCCGTGGGTGCCCTCGTGGATCGGGTTGAGCCGGTTGTCGCGCCAGTGCTGCTCGACGTCGTAGTCGCGGGTGTAGCCGGAGCCGCCGTGCACCTGGATGGCCAGGTCGTTGGCGGCCAGGCACCACTGTGACGGCCAGCTCTTCGCGATCGGGGTGAGCACGTCCAGCAGCAGCCGCGCCCGCTCCCGGTCCGCCGCGTCCGGCGCGGTCTTCTCCTCGTCGAGCAGCCGACCGCAGTAGAGGACGAACGCCAGGGCGCCCTCCACGTAGCTCTTCTGCGCCAGCAGCATCCGGCGCACGTCCGGGTGGGCGACGATGGGCACCTGCGGCGTCGCCGGGTCCTTGTCGGCCAGCGGTCGGCCCTGTGGCCGCTGGCGGGCGTACGCGAGGGACTTGAGGTAGCCGGTGTAGCCGAGGGCGGTGGCGCCGGCACCCACCCCGACGCGCGCCTCGTTCATCATGTGGAACATCTGCGCCAGGCCCTGGTGCGGCTCACCGACCAGGTAGCCGACCGCGCCGGGGCGCCCGCCGGGCCGGTGCACGCCCTCGCCGAAGTTGAGCAGCGTGTTGGTGGTGCCCCGGTAGCCCATCTTGTGGTTGAGGCCGACCAGCACGACGTCGTTGCGGGCGCCGAGCGCGCCGTCGTCGCCCAGCAGCACCTTCGGGACGATGAACAGCGAGATCCCCTTGACCCCGGGCGGGCCGCCGGGGATCCGGGCGAGCACCAGGTGGACGATGTTCTCCGACAGCTCGTGGTCGCCGCCGGAGATCCACATCTTGGTGCCGTGCAGCCGGTACGTCCCGTCGTCCTGCGGCTCGGCGCGGGTGGTGATGTCGGCCAGCGAGCTGCCGGCCTGCGGCTCGGACAGGCACATCGTGCCGAAGAAACGCCCCTGCACCATCGGGCGGACCCAGGTGTCGATCTGCTCGGGGCTGCCGTGCGCCAGCAGCAGGTTGGCGTTGCCGAGGGTCAGCAGCGGGTACGCCGAGGTGCCGGCGTTGGCGGCCTGGAGCCAGGCGAAGCAGGCGGCCCGTACGACGTGCGGCAGTTGCATGCCGCCGACGGACGCGTCCATGCCGGCGCCCAGCAGCCCGGTCTCGGCGAAGACGTCGAGGGCCTGCTTGACCTGCGCGATGGTGTGCACCCGGCGGCCGTCGAAGGTGGGCTCGGCGAGGTCGGCGGCCCGGTTGTGCGGGGCGAACCGCTCGACCGCGACCCGCTCGGCGAGTTCCAGCACGGCGTCGAAGGTCTCCCGGGAGTGCTCGGCGTAGCGGTGCCGCTCGGTCAGCCGGGTCACGTCCAGCCAGTCGTGCAGCAGGAAGCGCAGGTCGCGACGGGAGAGCAGGGTGGACGACACGGGTCTCCTTCCGTCGACGGGCGGGCCGTCGGCCGCGGCGCGGCCCGGCGACGCCCTCGCGCAGGTCATCCTGTCTGATCCGGCCGGCCACCGCACCACCCGACGCCGCGTCGTCGGGTGAGCCGGGGCCGTGGCGCGGCGACGCCGCCGGACCACCGGCCGGCTCCTCCGGCCGGGGGCGAAGCGCGCCACCGGCGCCCGTGCTGGCGGCCCACGTCCGTGCCCCCGCCGCCACCGACGCCCGCAGCCTCCGCGCTGGCGCCCCACGTCTGTGCTCCCGCTACCGGCGCCCGCAGCCTCCACGCTGGCCCCCCGCCCCCGCCACCGGCGCCCGCAGTGCGGACGGCCGCTGTCGGGGCGGGCGGAGCAGGGCATCACACCGCAATCCGGACAGGTTCTTGCCATATCGATAGACAGATCCCTATCCTCGCTGGAAAGCGCTTTCCGGGCACGGGCGACGGCACCACCAGAGCGGATCTTGGCGGCCTCGCGGCCGACGCCGACGACCTCGACGGTCGAGGCCGAGGCGGAACCGCCGACCCGCTCCACATCGAGAAGAACACCTCCACAGCCGGGTCGACGAGCGACCCGTCCGGCGGCCGGCGACACGTCGGCAGCCTCGACGGCCCGACCACGGCACGTGACAGCGACACCCGAAATTTCATACGAAGGTGAGGCAAGGATGAGACGACCAGTCGCACTGCGACTCCAGGTGGCACTGGCCACGACAGCCGTCGGGGCCGCGCTCGGCGTGGCGGCCCTGCCGATGCCGCAGGCGTCGGCAGCCGCCGGCGCCGCCACCGGCTACGCGACCCAGAACGGCGGCACGACCGGCGGCGCGGGCGGGCAGACGGTACGGGTCAGCACGGGCACCGGGATCCACACGGCCCTGTGCACCCGGGCCAGCAGCAGCACCCCGATCATCATCGAGGTGCAGGGGACCATCAACCACGGCAACACCGCCAAGGTGTCGGGCGACAGCTGCAACACCGCCGCCGGCGTGATCGAGCTCAAGCAGATCAGCAACGTCACGATCATCGGGGTCGGCACCGGAGCCGTCTTCGACCAGCTGGGCATCCACATCCGCGATTCCAGCAACATCATCATCCGGAACGTGACGGTCCGGAACGTCAAGAAGTCGGGCTCGCCCACGTCCAACGGCGGTGACGCCATCGGCATGGAGAGCACCGTCCGCAACGTCTGGGTCGACCACGCCACCCTGGAGGCCTCGGGCGGGGAGTCGGAGGGGTACGACGGCCTCTTCGACATGAAGGACAACGTCCAGTACGTGACGCTGTCGTACAGCATCCTGCGCAACTCCGGCCGTGGCGGCCTCATCGGGTCCAGCGAGAGCGACCGCTCGAACGGCTTCGTCACGTTCCACCACAACCTGTACGAGAACATCGACTCCCGTACGCCCCTGCTGCGCGGCGGCATCGCGCACATCTACAACAACCACTACGTGAGCCTGCACGAGTCCGGCATCAACTCGCGGGCCGGAGCCAGGGCCAAGGTGGAGAACAACTACTTCCGGAACTCCAAGGACGTCCTCGGCACCTTCTACACCAGCGAGGCCGGCTACTGGCAGGTCGCCGGAAACGTCTTCGACAACGTGACCTGGTCCAGCCGCAGCGGCGACAACAACCCGGCCGGCCCGAACCCGGTGTCCAACACCAGCGTCAGCATCCCGTACTCGTACAGCCTGGACGGGGCCGCCTGCGTGCCGGACATCGTCCGCCAGACGGCCGGCGCCAACACCGGCCTGCGGGAGTCGAACGGCAGCTGCTCGCCGCAGACGCCGGCACCGACGCCGACCAGCCCGACGCCCGGGCCGACCAGCAGCCCCACCCCTGGGCCGACGAACCCGCCCAGCGGGAGCAACCTCAGCATCGGCGCCGGCTCCGACGGCTCCAGCAAGGCCGACGGCACGAGCTACGGCAACGTGCGCGACGGCAGCCTGAGCACCCACTGGTCGCCGTCGGGCGCGACCGGCGACATCTCGATCAAGTGGGGTTCCGCCACCAGCGTGGCCCGGGTCGTCATCCGTGAGCCGTCGGGCACCCAGGGCAGCATCGGGTCCTGGCAGCTCGTCAACCACGGCACCGGCGCCGTCCTGGCCTCCGGCAGCGGGGCGGGCGTCATCACCTTCCCCTCGACGTCCCTGACCAAGATCACGTTCAGGATCACCGGTTCGAGCGGCGCGCCGAAGGTCGCCGAGTTCGAGACCTACGCCAGCTAGTTTCCCCGCTCCCCCTGCCGTCCGGGACCGGCGTCCCGGTCCCGGGCGGCAGCGGCGGCCCGGTCCCCGGACGGCAGCGGCGGCCCGGTCCCCGGACGGCAGCGGCGACCCCGGTCCCCGGACGGCAGCGGCGACCCCGGTCCCGGGCGGCAGCGGCGTCGGCGCGGCGCGCACCGCCGCCACCGGTCCCCGGCGACGGGCCAGAAGGTCAGGCCACCTCGGCGAGCAGGCCGTCGACGAGGTCGCGCGGCAGCCCGTGGGTGTCGTGCAGATCGCGGTAGTCCTCCTCGGTCAGCGGTCCCCGGGACCGGCGCCGGGAGACCACCGGCCGCCCGCGCCGCAGCAGCTCCCGGAACCGCCGTTCCTCGCCGGAGAACACGTCCCGCACCTCGTCCACGCCGACGGGCTGCCGGAACCCGTCGAGGGTGTGCCGTACCGGCCCGGTCGGCAGGTCGGACAGGGTCCTGGACGCGTCGTCGCGCCACAGCGTGGTGAGCGTCCGGCGCAACAGCCGGCGCAGCACGTAGCCGCGGCCGGTGTTCGAGGGCCGTACGCCGTCGCCGACCACCGCCACGCCCGTACGCAGGTGGTCGCCGACCACGCGCAGCGACGCGTCGCGCAGGCCCCACACGTCGGACACGTCGCGCACCCACGGCACGAGGCCCTCGCCCTCGTGGACCGAGCGGTGCCCGCGCAGCACCATCTCCAGCCGTTCGAGGCCCATCCCGGTGTCCACGTTGGGCTGGCGCAGCGGCGTCAGTCGGCCGTCGGGGTGCCGGTGGTAGCGCATCCCCACGTGGTTCCAGACCTCCATCCACCGCTCGTCGGTGCCGGGGGTGCCGTGGGGCGGGCCGTCGCCGGTCCAGACGAAGATCTCGGTGTCGGGTCCGCACGGCCCCGTCGGGCCGTTGGACCACCAGTTCTCCTCCCCCGTCAGCTCCACGGGCACGCCCAGCTCGCCCCACGTGCGCAGCGACTGTTCGTCCGGGCCGACCCGGTCGTCGCCGCCGAAGACCGTCGCGTGCATCCGGTCGTGCGGCACGCCGAAGCCGTCGCGCAGCAGCTCGTAGCCCCACCGCAGGCTGCGGGGCAGGTCGTAGTCGCCGAGCGACCAGGAGCCCAGCATCCGGAACAGGGTCAGGTGGGTGGAGTCGCCCACCTCGTCCAGGTCGGTGGTGCGCAGGCAGCGCTGCACGTTCACCAGCCGCCGGCCCAGCGGGTGGGGCCGACCCTCCAGGTAGGGGGTCAGGGGGTGCATCCCGGAGGTGGTGAAGAGCACCGGGTCGCCCGGCGGCGGGATCAGGGAGCCGTCGGGCACGAGTTCGTGGCCGCGCTCGCGGAAGAAGTCGAGGAAGGTGCGGCTGATCGGGTCGTACGTCATGGCGGTGGCCTTTCCGGGTGGGACGACCGGAAAGGGTCCGCCGCCGGGGACCGGCGGGCCGACGGGGACGAGAAAGCCGGCAGACCGTTTCCGGTCGCCGGCGGGTGATGGTGAGGTCAGGCGGCGGCGACCGACGAGCGCGAAGCTCGCGCGGCCGCGGCGGCGAAGGGGTGCCTGATCTCCATGCCCCGACTGTACGGGGACACCTCGCCGCCGCCCAGCGCGTTTCGCGGCGGGCGGCGGCGTCGGGGGCGGGTCAGACGCCGGACGTGGCGAGCGCCGGCGCGGGGCGGTCGTCGACCCGGCGGGGCGCCTTCCGGTTCGGCAACGACAGCCGGACGACCTTCCGCCACGCGGAGAAGACCTGCCGGGGCAGCGAGCCGGTGGTGTACTTCAGCCCGTAGCGGTCGAACAGTGCCCGCACCTCGGGGGCGATCTCCTGGTAGCGGTTGCTGGGCAGGTCCGGGAAGAGGTGGTGCTCGATCTGGAACGACAGGTTGCCGGTCATGATGTGCATCAGCCGGCTGCCGCTGATGTTGGCCGAGCCGAGCATCTGGCGCACGTACCACTCGCCGCGGGTCTCGCCCTCGATCG
This sequence comes from Micromonospora sp. NPDC049060, assembly GCF_040649055.1. Taxonomy (NCBI): domain Bacteria; kingdom Bacillati; phylum Actinomycetota; class Actinomycetes; order Micromonosporales; family Micromonosporaceae; genus Micromonospora; species Micromonospora sp. NPDC049060. The sequence goes on along the minus strand of NZ_JBEZEV010000020.1, from coordinate 29,831 downwards.
AGCGCCGGGAGAAGGTCTCCACGCCCTCCGGGAAGTGCCCGCACATGATCACCGAGTGGCTCCACAGGTTGCGCAGGAGATTGGCGGTGAAGGTGGCGGCCAGCGTGTGCAGGAACGAGGGCCCCGACAGCAGCGGGTGCACCACGTAGTCCTTGAGCACCTGCCGGCGGATCTTGCGGCCCACTGCCCGGGCCCGGGCCCGGAACTCGGGCTTCTTGTGCCGGCCCTTGCGCAGGTTGCGCCCCAGTTCCAGGTCGTACGCGGCGATGCCGTACTCGAAGAAGCAGGCGTTGATGAAGTTCCACAGCGGCTGCCCCAGGTGGAACGGGTGCCACCGCTGGTCCTCGTCGACGCGCATGATGCCGTAGCCGAGGTCGTTGTCCTTGCCGAGGACGTTCGTGTACGTGTGGTGCAGCTCGTTGTGCGAGTGCTTCCACTGGTCGGCGGGCGAGACGTGGTCCCACTCCCAGGTGGTGGAGTGGATCTTCGGGTCGCGCATCCAGTCCCACTGGCCGTGCAGGACGTTGTGGCCGACCTCCATGTTCTCCAGGATCTTGGCCACGGTCAGGCCGGCCGTGCCCACGATCCAGGCGGGCGGGAAGAGGGAGAACAGCAGCACCACCCGGCTGCCGATCTCCAGCTTGCGCTGGGTGGAGATGACCCGGCGGATGTAGGCGGCGTCGTGCTCGCCCCTGCTGGCGACCACCCGTTCGCGGATCGCGTCGAGTTCCCTGCCGATGGTCTCGATGTCCTCGGCGGTGAGGTGGGCGATCGGGTTCACGGGCTTGTTCTGGATCACGGTCACGTCAGGTACTCCGGTCAGTGGTCGATGTCGCAGGGGCCGGCCGCCGCCGACACGCAGGTCTGGATGCGGACGCCGTCGCCGGGCACCGCCGTGGTCAGTTCCCCGTTTCGCAGGTCCCGAACCGCGCCCTGGCGCAGCGGCAGGACGCAGCCGAAGCAGATGCCCATCCGGCAGCCCGAGGGCATCAGCACCCCGGCGTTCTCGCCGGCGTCGAGCAGCGGGGTCGCCCCGTCGGCGGCGACGGTCACGCCCGAACGGACGAAGGTGACCGCGCCGCCCTCGCCGGGCGAGATGACGGTCGGCCGGAACCGCTCGGTGTGCAGCCGGTCGCCGCGCCCCCCGGCCGTCCAGTGCTCCTCCAGGGCGTCGAGCAGGCCGAGCGGGCCGCAGGCCCAGGTCTCCCGGTCGAGGTGGTCGGGCACGAGGCGGTCGAGGTCGGCCACGGTGAGCAGCCCGTCGGTGTCGGTGTGCCGCTCGACCAGCCGGATCGCGCCCCGCGCGGCCAGGTCCCGCAGCTCGGCGCCGAAGATCACGTCGGCGGGGGTGGGCGCCGAGTGCACCACGACGACGTCGGCGCCGCCCAGCCGGTCGGCGCGCAGCATCCCCATCACGGGGGTGACGCCGCTGCCCGCGGTCACGAAGAGCACCCGGGCCGGCGGCCGGCCCGGCAGCACGAAGTCGCCCTGGGCCTGGTCGAGCTGGACCAGCGTCCCGGGCCGGGTGCGCCGGACGAGATGGTTGCTGACGACCCCGTCGGGGATGGCCTTCACGGTGACCGAGATCGGCCCGCCCCGGCGCGCGGGGGGCGAGGTGACCGAGTAGGCCCGCCACTGGCGTACGCCGTCGACGTCGACGCCGAGGCGGACGTACTGCCCGGGGGTGTGCCCGCGCCAGTCCCGGCCGGGCCGGATCACCAGCGTCGCCGCGTCGGCGGTCTCGGGGCGCACGGCGAGGATCCGGCCGCGCAGATCGGCGCCGGAGCGCAGCGGGGCGACCATGTCGAGGTAGTCGTCGGGCAGCAACGGGGTGGTGACCGACGTGGCCAGCCGAAGGATCCGGCCCCGCAGGGCCGCCTTCCCGGAGGGGTTCGGGACGGTGGTGGTCATGATTCGATGGTCGCCGGCAGAATGGCATAAAATCTTGACCTGCGAAGGTGAACCGGACGAGGCTTTTTGTGCGGAGGGAACAAACGTGTCCGAACGCTCGGAGGCCACGCGGCGCGCGGCCCGCCTCGAGTTGGACGCCCGGGTGGCCGGCGCGCTGCACGCCCGGCTGCCCCTGCTCGCCGAGCGCACGGTGACCGCCATCACCGCCGAGGTGCCCAGCTACTCCGGTGCCCTGACCGGTCAGATGCGCGAGAAGATCGAGACCGCGGTGCAGATCGCGCTCGGCACGTTCCTCCAGCTCATCGGCCGTTCCCAGGGCGGCGATCCGAGCACCCCGCTGGTCGGCGCGCTGGAGGCCGCGTACGCCCTCGGCAGCGGCGAGGCGCGCTCCGGCCGGAGCATGGACGCCCTGCTCGCCGCGTACCGCGTCGGCGCCCGGGTCTCCTGGCGGGAGATGTCCACCACCACCGTGCAGGGCGGGTCGTCCGCCGCCACCGTCGCCGAGTTCGCCGAGCTGATGTTCGCGTACATCGACGAGCTCTCCGCCGCCAGCGTGGCCGGGCACGCCGACGAGCTGGCCAGCGCCGGGCGGGCCCGGCGACGCAACCTGGAGCGGCTCACCCAGCGGCTGCTCGCCGGGGAGCCCGAGGAGGCGCTGCTGCGCAGCGCCGAGCGGGCCGACTGGCCGCCGCCGCAGACCCTCACCGTCGTCCTGCTGCCCCGGGCCAACCTCCGCGCGGCGCTCGCCCGGCTGCACCCGCACACCCTGGAGAGCGGCGACGACCTTCCGGCGGGCGGGGCGGGCGAGGACCTGGCGGTGCTGCTGGTGCCCGACACGCACGGTGACCGGCGGCGGCAGCTCGCCCGGGTGCTGCACGGCCGCCGTGCCCTGCTCGGCCCCGCCCGGCACTGGGCCCTGGTCGCCTCCTCCTACCAGCGGGCGGTCCGGGCCCTGTCGCTCGGCCTGCGCCCGGCCGACGACGGGCCGGCGCTGGACACCGAGGAGCACCTGGCCGAGCTGGTGCTGAGCACCGACCCGGAAGGGCTCGCCGACCTGCGCGCCCGGGTCCTGGCGCCGCTCGCGTCGCTGCCGCCCGGCACCGCCGACCGGCTCGCCGAGACCCTGCGCTCCTGGCTGCTGCACCAGGGCCGGCGCGACGACGTGGCCGCCGACCTCTTCGTGCACGCGCAGACCGTCCGCTACCGGATGGGCAAGCTCCGCGAGCTGTACGGCGAGCGCCTGACCGACCCGGCGACCGTCCTCGACCTCACCCTCGCCCTGGCCTTCCCACCCCGGACCGAGGCCGACGACCCAGCCCTCTGACCGGACCGGCCGCTCCCCTGCGTGGCCGACCGGTGACGCTCAGGTCAGATACCGGACAAACGCGTGCCACCCGTGCACCCGCGGTGCCACCCTGGTCCTCCCCCGCCCGCGATCACCCACCCGGCCACCGGACTCCACCGCAGGCCGCCCGGGTGACCGCCCGGCGGGGCGGACGGGGCCGCCTCCGGTACCGCGACGCCTTCCGCCAGGAGGCCGCCGGAGGGCCCCGGCGAGCGGGAGGACGGGCATGGCGTCGCACACGGGGGACGAGCCCGGGGCCGACCGGCCCGTCGTGGCCAGCGGGCCGACCCGCACCGTGGGCACCGGCCGGCTCCGCGACGCGCTCCGGACGACCCCGGCGCTGATCGTGCTCAGCGGCGCCGTACTGGTCGCCGCGTTGGCCGCCACCGCCGCCGTCGCCGTGCAGTCCCGCGCGTCGGCCACCACGCTGGGCGAGCGGTCCGCGGCGACCGCCGTGGGCACCAGCACGACCGCCCGCCAGATCTACCAGGGCCTCGCCGACGCCGACGTCGCGGCCAGCGCCGTCTTCCTGCTGCCGCCGGCCGAGGAGCGGCGGGCCCCGCTGGTGGCCGCCTACGACGCGTCCGTCCACGAGGTGGAGCGCACGCTGACCGACTCGATGGGCAACGCCGTCGGCGACCCGGACCGCCTCACCCGGCTGGCGACCATCGCCGCCCGGTTGAAGGTCTACCGCGACGTGGTGTGCGCCGCCCTGCGGGTCGCCGGTCCGCTCTCCGCGACGGCCCCGGGCGACCGGCAGCCCTGCCCGCCGGCCGGGGCGGCGGAGCAGGCCGGGACGGGCAGTCCGGCGGCCCGCGCGGTGCTCGCCTCGGCCTACGCGCGGGAGGCGTCGCACTACATGTCCACCGAGCTGCTCACCGCCGCCCAGGGCCTGTGGAACTACGACACCAGGCTGCTGCTCGACGCCCGCGCCGACGCCCGGCCCTGGCTGGCCGCGTCCGTACTGGTGCCGCTGGGCGCCCTCGCCACCCTGGTGGTGGTGCAGGTGTGGCTGCGCCGGCGGACCCGGCGCCGGCTGAACGCGGGCCTGCTGCTGGCCTCGGTGGCCACCACGGCCGTGCTGGCCATGCTGGTCTCCTCGTGGTGGCACTGGCCGGACGCCGACCGGGGGTTCCCGGAGCTGGAACGGGCGATCGACGCGCAGAGCGCCACCCAGCAGCGGCTCGGCGCCCTGCTGGCCGGCCGGGCCGACGTCTACCTGGGGCTCGGCGCGAGCGTCGACCCGGCCGGGCACAAGGCGGACTTCGACAGCCGGGACCTCTGCTCCGGGCCCGCCGCAGGGCGGGAACCGCCGAAGGACCGGATCGACTGCACCGCGCTGGAGCGGGACGTCTGGCCGGCCCGGCAGATCAAGACGCCCGACGCGTTCCGCGACGCGGTCGACACCGTGCTCGCCGAGGGATCGGCGGGCCGGGCGTTCGTCGCGGCGGAGGGCCACCTGCTGACCGAACTGACCACCCGCAACGAGGAGGTCACCCGGATGGTCGACGGGCTGCCCGAGGCACGCCGCCACCTGGGCGGCGCCGCCGCCTGGGTCACCCTGCTCGCCGCCGCCGGTGTGGTCGCCGGGCTGCGCCAGCGCCACCTGGAGTACCAGTGACCACACCCCGGCGGACTCCGACGCGGCGCCGGGCCGCGTCGCTCGCGCTCCTGGCGGCGCTGGCCGGGTGCGCCGCGCCGGCGGCACCCGCTCCCGCGCCCCCCGCGCGGCCGCCGGGGGTGGCCACGACGCCGACCACCGACGCGACCGGCGGGGTCTGCCCGGTGCGCCGCAGCCTCCCGCCCGACCCGACGCCCCCGCGCCGGATCCTCGACAAGGGCGAGCTGGTCGCCGGGGTGGACCCGTCCGACGCCACCATGAGCCACTGGGACGCCAGCACCCAGCGGTTCGAGGGGTTCAACATCGAGCTGATGCTGGCCGTGGCCCGCGCCCTCTGGCCGGCCGACGACCCACGCAACCGGCTCACCTTCAAGGCGGTGCCGCCCGGTCAGGGCGCCTTCGCCATGCTCGACAAGGGGGAGATCGACGTCGTCGCCACGTCGCTGACCGCGTCCTGCGAGCGGGCCCGGCGGGTGCTGTTCTCCAACGACTACCTCGACTCCGGGCAGACGGTGCTGGTCCGCCGGAACGCCGACGGCACGCCCGAGTTCGCGGGCATGGAACAGCTCGGCGGCCGGCGGGTCTGCGCCGCCACGGACACCACCTCGCTGGCGATGATCGCCGGCTACCGCACCGCGGGCGGCCTGCAGCCGGTCCCGGTGCACGCCCCGCACCCGGTCGACTGCCTGGTCATGCTGCGTCAGAAGCAGGTCGACGGGGTCAGCACCGACGACAACATCCTGCTGGGCTTCGCCCGGATGGCCCCGGACACGACGCTGGTGACCGAGGCGCCCCGGCCGGAGAGGCGCTCCTGCGACCAGCACCGGGACGAGGAATGCACCTGGTTCACCGACGAGCCGCACGCCTTCGCGTTCCGCCTGACCGACGGCCGGGAGCTGGTCGCGTTCGTCAACCACGTGCTGGCGCAGCCGCGTACGGCGGTGGTGTGGCAGCAGGCCCACGACCGGTGGCTCGCCGGCCACCGGGACCGGGGCATGCCGTCGCCCGGGCCGGTCACCACCGGCTGGCCGCCCCCCGACCCCGCGCCGGCCGCCCCCCGGCCGGCCGACTGATGGGCGGTGGGCGGATGGCCGTGCGGGAACGCCTCGACGCCACCCTGGCCGCGCACGCCTGGGTCTGCGAGCACCTGCTCGACGTGCAGCAGCTGGTCACGGACGCCTTCCGGCAGCCCGACGGCCCGGCCGCCGCGCCCGCGCAGGAGGCCCAGGACCTGCTGCACCGGCTCGGCTGCCTGTCGCTGGCCCTCGACCGGCTGGTCGACGACCTCGACGGGACCGACCGGTCGACGGACGCGGGCGAGGAGGCCCTGGCCCGGCTGCTGACCGGCCCGTGCGAGGTCCGGTTCACCGCCGCCACCGGCGAGCCGGTGCAGGTGCAGGCGATGGACGTCCAGGAGATCCTGGTCGCGGCCCGCGAGCACGTGGCCCGGATCCGCCGGATCGTCGACGCGTACGGCCGGGACCGGCTGGCGGTCCGGGCGCAGCGGCTGCGCTCCTCGGTGGAGCGGCTCCGGCAGCTCGCGACGGAGGCCGCCGGCGAAGGGCTGGGCGACGGGACGGATCCCCTGGCGGCGCTCGCGCTCGACGGGCTGCTGGACCGGCTCACCGCCGCCGAGGCGGCGGGCCGTGGCCAGTGGTGGCGGGGGGACGTCCAGCCGGAACGCGACGACGGCTCGTTGCGGGCCGCCGTCGACCGCGCCGTCGAGCGGACCGACACCGCGCGGCGCCGGCTGCGCCGGGGCTGCCACGCGGAGCTGACCGGCCGGCTGGAGGCGTACCGGCAGAAGGCCGCCGACGAGGGCCGGGCCGAGCACCCGCGGGTCGAGCTGGCCTACCGGGAGGCGCTGGCCGCGCTGCGCCCCGACGCCTTCACCGTGACCGCCGCGAGCCGCGCGGTGCGCGCCTACCAGCAGGCCGTGAACGGGGGTACGCGATGACGGCGAGCCGCGGCTGCGCGGAACGCAACTGCCCCGGCACCGTCGACCAGGACGGGTTCTGCCGGCTGTGGGGGCACGAGTGCGTCGGGGCCGGCGCCGGGCTCAGCGCCCCCGGCGGGCCGGTGCCGGCTGCGGAGGCCGGCCCACGGCCGCTGCGCACGACGTCCCGGCCCTGGGAGCGACCGGCCGTGCTGCCGACCGCCCGGCCCCACGACCCTCTGACGGCGGTGGTGTCGCAGGCGGTGGTGCCCGAGCACTCCCGCTACTGCGGCAACACGAGGTGCCCCCGCCACCGCGGTCCCCGGCTGCCCCGGGTCGCCGGTTTCTGCCCCGACTGCGGCACCCGGTACTCCTTCACCCCGCCCCTGGCCGACGGCGACCTGCGCGCCGGGCGGTACCGGATCGAGGGCTGCCTCGGCAACGGCGGCGTCGGCTGGGTGTTCCTCGCCCGGGACGAGGACATGGACGGCGCCTGGCGGGTGCTGAAGGGGCAACGCAACCCGGAGGACCGGGAGGCCATCGCGGCGTTCGTCGCCGAGCGGCAGGCGCTGATCGCGCTGAACCACCCGAGGATCGTCACCATCACCCACGCGCTGCGGCCCGAGTCCGACCGGGACGCCGGCTACCTGGTGATGGAGTACGTCAACGGCGGCACCCTGGAGGAGGCCCGCAGCGCGGCCGGCCCGGGCGGCGGTTCCACCGCCGTGGACGTGGCGCAGGCACTGGGATACGCCGTGCAGATCCTCGACGCCTTCGAGTACCTGCACGACCAGGGCTGGCTCTACTGCGACCTGAAGCCCGAGAACGTGATGCGGGTCGGCGGCCAGGGCACCAACGACCCGATCAAGCTGGTCGACTTCGGCGCGGCCCGCCGCATCGACAACACGGTGAGCCCGGCGTGGGGCACCGCGGGCTACACCGCTCCGGAGGTGGAGCGGCTGGGGCCTGCCGGCCCGAGCGTGCGGTCGGACCTCTACACCGTCGGCCGGACCCTCGCCGCGCTGACCCTGGTGCCCCGGTCCACCGAGGTGACCCGGATCCCGCCGGGGCAGGACGTGCTGCGGCTGCCCGTGCCCGCGCGGCTCGACCCGTTCCTGCGGCTGCTCGCCCGGGCCACCGCCGCCGAGCCGGAGGACCGGTTCGCCGCCGCCGCCGAGATGCGCGAACAGGTCCGGGGCGTACGACGGCAGGTCAGCTCGGCGACCGACGGCGTGCCCCGGCCGACCCGGTCCACCCTGTTCAGCCCGTCCGCGTGTGCCTTCGCCCTGCACACCGACCGCGACGCCCTGAACGTCGTGGAGATCATGCTCGGCCTGCCCGTGCCCCTGGTCGACGGCGCCGACCCGGCCGCCGGGTTCCTCGCCTCGCTCGGCGCCGCCGACCCGGCCGAGCTCATCGAGCTGTTGCGGACCGCCCCGGAGCACACCGCGCAGGTGACCTACCGCGCCGTCCGGGCCCACCTCGCCACCGGGCGGGTGGACGAGGCCGGCCCGCTGCTCGCCGACTTCCCCGAGGAGTCGCGGGACTGGGCGCTGTGGTGGCACCGCGCCCTGGTGGCCCTGGTGGGGCGGGACACCGGCACCGCTCGGCGCTGGTTCGCGCAGGTCTACGGCTGGCTGCCCGGCGAGGTGTCCACGCGGCTCGCGTACGCGGTGGCCTGCGAACTCGACGGTGACCCGCGCACGGCGGCCGACCACTACCGGGGGGTGTGGGACGCCGACCCGGGCGTGGTGGGCGCGGCGTTCGGGCTGGCCCGCTGCCTGCTGGAGACGGCGGAGGCGCGCAGCGCGGCGGACGCCCTGCTGCGGGTGCCGGAGTCCTCCCGCGCCTCGACGGCGGCGGTGACCTGTGCGGTGCGCATCCTGCTCGACGCGCCGGACGACGGGCACCGGCTCGACACGGCGCTCGACGCCGCCGCGATCGTCGACAAGCTGCCCCCGTTCGGCGAACGCGAGGAGGTGGAGGCGCACATCCTGCGGATCGCGCTGGACTGCGACCTGACCGAGGAGCGCCACGGCGGCCGGCGGCTGTTCGGTCAGCGGCTCGACGAGGACGCCCTCCGCCGCGCCTTCGAGCGCCGCTGCCGCTCCCGCGCCCGGCGCACCGCCGACCGGCGCGAGCGGATCGCGCTCGTCGAGCTGGCCAACGCGTATCGGCCGGTGACGTGGTGGTGATCCCGGCCGCCAGCCCCGACGGAAAGAGGTCACCCGTGTCCCCCGCCAACGATCTGCCGCTGCGGCTGCGCGCGCACCACACCGAGTGCGTCTCCGCCGACGGGGCGGTCCTCGACGTGGTCGCCACCGTCCGGGGCGAGGAACCCGTCCACGCCGACGTCCGGCACGACGACCTCGCGGAGGTGATCCTGCTCGACTCCTCGGGCTCGATGGGCGCCCCCCAGGTCAAGATGCGCGCCGCCTGGCGGGCCACCGCCGCGGCCATCGACGCCCTGCCCGACGGGGTCGCGTTCGCGGTGGTGGCCGGCACCGCCCGCGCCACGATGGTCTACCCGGTCGACCGGCGGCTGGCGGTCGCCGACGAGGCCACCCGGGCCGCCGCCCGCAAGGCGCTGCGGCACGTGACGCCGCACGGCGGGACCGCCATCGGCACGTGGCTGCTGCTGGCCCGCCACCTGCTGGCCACGCGGCCGGACGCGATCGGGCACGTCATCCTGCTCACCGACGGGCGCAACGAGTCCCAACTCCCCGCCGACCTGCGGACGGCGGTGGACGAGTGCGTGGGCCGGTTCACCGTCGACTGCCGCGCCATCGGCTCCGCCGACGGCGTGCACGACTGGGACGCGGCGGAACTGCTCGGCATCGCGGAGGCGTTGGGCGCCAACCCCGTCGTGCCGGTCGAGGACCTCAACGGGCTCGCCGACGACTTCCGGGCGGTGCTGACCCGCGCGATGTCCCGGCGGGTCCCCGACGTCCGGCTCCGGGTGCGCACCACCGGGCTGGCCCGGGTCCGCTTCGTCAAGCAGGTGCACCCGGCGCTGGCCGACCTGAGCGGGCGCGGCGAGCCGGCCGGCGATCTGGGCACCGACTACCCGGTCGGCGCGTGGAGCCCGCACGACCAGCGGGACTACCACGTCGCCCTGGAGGTCGACGCGATGGCGCCCGGGGCGAGCCGGCGCATCGGCTGGTTGAGCGTCCACGCGGGCGCGGCCACCACGCCGGTCGAGGTGCCGCTCGACGTGGAGTGGACCGAGGACGCCCTGCGGTACTCGGAGATCAACGAGAGCGTCGCGTACTACACCCGTCAGCAGGACTACGCGGCGGCGGTCCAGCGCGGGCTGGCCGCCGCCCGGGCGGGCCGGGTCGTCGAGGCGGAGGAGCACCTCGGGCGCGCGGTGGCGCTCGCCCACGCCACGGGCCGCGACGACGACGTCGCCCTGCTCGCCCGCGTCGTGGACGTCCTGGACGCCGCCGACGGCCGGGTCCGCCTCAAGCCCGACGTCGACGCCCGACTCACGCAGTCCTCCCTGGTCGTGGCCCACCACACGTCCCGCTGGGGACCGCAGGAGCCGCCGGCCCAGCGGGTCGCGCCGGCCGGACCGCCCGCGCCGTGGCGGCACTGCCGCGAGGAGCAGACCGGCGCGTACTGCCAGGGCTGCGGCACCCACCACCTGTCCGCGGACCAGCCCGCCGGGCAGTCCTGACCGGCGATGGACCTGGACGTCTCGGACAAGGTCGCCAGTGTCGTCGGCGGCACGGTGACGCTCGCCACCGCGCTCGTCACCGCGACCGTCGCCCTCCGCCACCGCGCCCGGGGCCGGCGCGGCTGGTGGGCCGCGCTGCGCCCGGTCTGGCGCGGCGAGGCCGACGCCGGCATCGTCCACCCGCACCGCTTCGGCGGCTACGTCAAGCCGCTGTCCGAGGTGTACGTGCCGCGTCGCGCGGTGCCACGGCTCGCCCCGTCCGGCGACGGCGACAGCGTCGACGTGGCGGACCTGCTCACCGGCGCCGGCAACGTGCTGCTGATCGGGGAGCCGGGCAGCGGGAAGACGGCGCTCGTGCGCTACGAGAGCGCCCGCTCGGCGCGACGGTGGCTCGCCGGGCGCGGGCGGCGACGGCGCTGCCCGCCCGGGCCGGTGCTGGTGAGCCTGCCGGCCGCCGCCCTGGTGCGCCAGCCGCTGTCCGCGGCGCTCGCCGAGGCGTACCCGCGCGACGGCGCCCCGCTCGACGTCGAGCAGGCCCCCGCCCCCGGCCGGCGGTGGCTGGTCTGCGTCGACGCTCTCGACGCCGTGACCGACCCGGACGAGCGGGCCGTCGTCCTGAACCGCCTCGCGGAGCTGGCCCGCTCCCCCGGACCGGCCGGCCCGCCGAGGCCCTGGCGGGTCCTGGTGACCACGCGGCACCTGGCGGAGGACGAGCTGGCCGTGCTGGGCGACGACTATCCGGCGTACCACCTGGCGCACTTCACCGACGCGGACGTGGCGCTGCTGGCGGCCCACTGGTTCCCCGACGGCGCCACGGCCCGCAGGTTCCTGGACTGGACCCACGCCCAGCGCATCACCGGGCCGGTGCACAATCCGCTCACCGCCACCGTCGCGGTGCTGGTCTGGGAGGGCGGGCAGGCGGAGGCGGCCACGCCGACGGGCCCGGCCGCCCTGCTCGACGAGTTCGTCCGCGCCCTGCTGCGCGGCGGCCGGGCCAGCCTCGACGCCGCCTGCGCGGCGCTGCGGCGCCACCCGCCCGACGGCGAGGCGGTCGCCGCCTGGCTGGACACCCGGCACACCGACCTCGTCGAGGTGGCGGCGACCGCCGCCGTCGCCGCCGGCGACCCGGTGGCGGCCGTCGTCGACTGGTCGGCGGCCCACGCCCCGGCTCCCCCGGCGACGGTGCTGCCCGACTGGCCCGCGCGGGTACGGCAGATCCTGCTCGCCACCGACCTCTTCCGGGCCGACCGCCACGCCCTGGCCTCGGTCTGGCCCAGCCTGGTGGAGTACCTGGCGGCCGGGCCGCTCGCCCGCGACTGGCGGCCCGACGAGTGGGTGACGCTGATGAACACCGGCTCGGCGCGGTTCGTCGCGCTGCAGGCGATCAGCCGGGCCGCCGTCACTCCGGCCTTCCTGCGCGCCCGGCTGACCGAGCCGGTCGGGGCGATCGCCGCGGGTCACCTGCTCGCCGGCCGGGGCACGGCCGCCGCCAGCGCGCCGGCGTTCCGGGCGGACGTGCTGGCGGCGCTGCTCACCCACTGGTCCGACGGCGCGGACGGTCCCGGCGGCCGGGACGCCGCCCGGGAATGCTTCTCGCTGTTGACCACCCTGGCGGCGGACCGCGCCGACCGGGACCTGCTGCACGAGATCGCCGCGGATCCGCAACGACCGGGTGAGGTCCGCCGGGCCGCGGCGCTCTTCTTCGCCCTGCGCACCCGCAACGCCCACCGCTCCCGCGCGGTGCGATGACCGACGGAGCGGTGGGCGTCGCGGGTGTTCGCCTACGCCGCCCGCTGCGGGCCGACGACGGTCCAGCACAGGCCGGCGGGATCGCGCAGCGTCACCTGGCGCGACGGATCCGCCGGCGTCTCGACGCGGGCACCGGCGGCCACCGCCCGCCGCAGCACCGACTCGGGGTCGGTCCGCTCGATGGTCAGCACGTCGTCGCGGCTCTCCACCGCCGACGGCGCGCCCGCCTCGTACCACTCGCTGACGGTCAGGCGGTGGCCGCCGACGGCCAGCTCCGCGTGCAGGACGTGCCCGTCGAGCAGACACTCCCGGACGATCGCGACGGCGTCGAAGACATCCGTGTAGAAGGCGATGGCCTCGTTCGTGTCGCTGACCGTCAGGTGGGGACCCGGCCGGTGGTTCTGTGCCCTCATGTGACTGGTGCCGCCCTTCCCCTACTCGGCGATCCGGGTCCGACCGGTCCAGCGGAAGACCACCGGAAGGTCGACCGCCAGCGGGGTGGCGCCCCGTTCGAAGTGCTCGTACCCGCCGTAGTGCAGGACCTTGATCTTCTCCTCCGCCCGCGCCACCTGGCGGCTGCGCAGGTCGGCCGGCAGATCGACCGGACCGCCCTCCAGGACGACGTCGATGACGCCGACTGCGTCCCGGGTGACCGGATCAGCTTGCGAAACGTCCTTCATGGCACGACCTCCGTCGCATTCCGCACACCTCGGACGAGCCGCCGCACGGCGGACACGTCCACACAGGCCTGACGACACCCGTTGCCGGGTGAACGGACGCTTCACGGCCGAACGTCCTTGTCCGGTGACCGGGCGCCCGTTCTGCTCCGAACGTAATCCAGATCACATTCGGCGGACACCCTTAGGCCACCCCTAGGAACGGCCCTGGGCAGCGACGACGTCCCCCGCACCCGCCATGGGGGGTGCGGGGGATCACTCCCAGCGGAAGAACCGGGTGGCCGCCGCGGAGCCGACCACGGCCGTCACCGCCAGGGCGATCAGCTGCGGCAGCTCCGGGTTGGCGCCCGCCCACGCCGCACCGAGGGTGTCCACCGTGGCACCCAGCGGCGAGTAGTCGGCGATGGCGGCCAGCGCGCTCGGCATCCGGTCACGGGGCAGCCAGGCGCCCGCCAGGAAGAGCAGCGGGAAGAACAGCGCGGGACCGATCGACTGCGCCGCCCGGGCGGAGGGCGCCAGCGCCGCGATCAGCAGACCGACGGCGAAGAGGCACGCCACCCCGAGCAGGAAGGCCAGCACGAAACCGGGAACGTTGGCCGGCGCCGGCTGGTCCAGCAGGAACCGTACGGCGATCGCGGTGACCACCGCGCCGAGGACGCCCATCACCAGGTTGACCACCACCTGCGCCACCAGCAGGAGCGCGGGCTGCACCGGGGTGGTCGCCAGGCGGCGCAGCACCCGGCGTTCCCGGTAGATGCCGAGCGCCATCGGCAGGGTGAAGAGCGCGAGCATGCCGATGGTGAGGGCAAGCGCCAGCGACGGCAGGAAGGTCTGCTCGGCGTGCTGCCCGGTGTCGGCGGCCGTGCCGGCGCGCTGCGGCAACCCGAAGACGAGCATCAGGCCGATCGGCAGGGCGAACACGAAGAACAACGACACCGGTTCCCGCAGGAACAGCTTCGTCTCGACGGCGATCAGCTTGGACAGGGCGCTCACGACGACCTCCCGTCGGTCGGGGACTGCGCGGCGGTCCGGCCCGAACGGCCGGTGAGGGAGACGAACGCGTCGTCGAGGGTGGGCTGCTCGACCCGCAGCGCGTCGTAGCGGATCCCGCGCCCGTTGAGCACGGACAGGACCGACTGGAGCACGTCCTTCGTGCCGGTCACCGTCACCTCGTCGCGGTAGCGGGAAACCCCCGTCACGTCGGGCGCCGCGAGCAGCAGGGCGTCCTCGACCGGCTCGGCGGGACGGAAGTGCACCCGGTGCTCGCTGCCGACCCGGGTGAGCAGGCCGGCGGGGCTGTCGATGGCCACCACCCGACCCTTGTCGATGATCGCGAGCCGGTCGCAGAGGCGTTGCGCCTCCTCCATGAAGTGGGTGACCAGCACGACGGTGACGCCCCGGTCGCGGATCCGCTCGACCAGGTCCCAGGTGTCCCGGCGACCCTGCGGGTCGAGGCCGGTGGTCAGCTCGTCGAGGATGGCGACCTCCGGCCTGCCGACCAGCGCCAGGGCCACCGACAGCCGCTGCTTCTGACCGCCGGAGAGCTTCTGGAAGTAGGTGTTGCGCTGCTCGGCCAGGCCGAGGTCGGTCAGCAGCTCGTCGATGTCGGCCCGGTTGCGGTAGAAGGACCGGTACAGGTCCAGCGCCTCCCACACCCGTACCTTGTCCGGCAGCTGGCTCTCCTGGAGCTGGGCGCCGACGCGCTGCCGCACCTCGGTGCGGTCGCGGACCGGGTCGAGCCCGAGCACCCGGATGGTGCCGCCGTCGGGACGACGCAACCCCTGCACGCACTCGACCGTGGTGGTCTTGCCGGCCCCGTTCGGGCCGAGCACGCCGAAGATCTCGCCCTGTTCCACGGTGAAGGAGACGTCGTCGACCGCGATCTTCTCGCCGTACCGTTTCTGCAGATGATCGACTTCGATGACCGGCATTGGGGGTGGTCCTCCTTCACGTGCGGGTTGCCGTCGAGAAGGGCGGACCCCTCGGCTGATCGCGGCGTCGGCTTGCGGGAACGGGCCGGCCGGCCGGCGCCAGGCCGACCGACGCCCGACATCATCCGGCCAACCGATGTGCCGATCAACTGATCAGCTGACAAATCGGGGGTATCGAACCGGGAATCGGCCCGGGACAGGGGTGCCGACCGCGAACGCGGCGCGGGGGCAGGGGTGCCGCTCGGTCACCGCAGGTGTCCGTCCACGCGGGTCGGTCACCGGCGGGCCGGGCAGAACGGCAGCAGCTCGTCGAGTCGGGTCAGGACGACGTCGGGGCCGGCGGCGCGCAGGGTCTCCTCGTCGGATTCGCCCCACAGCGCGGCCACCGCCAGCACCCCGGCCGCCCGCGCGCTGGCCAGGTCGCTGGGGGCGTCGCCGACCATCAGCGCCTCCCCGGGGCGGGCCCCGAGCAGGCGCAGCGCCCGCCGCACGATGTCCGGAGCGGGCTTCGGCCGGGGCACCTCGTCCGAGCCCACCACGTGGTCGACCAGCGGCAGCAGGCCGAGCCGGCCGAGCAGATCGCGGGCGCGGACCCCGCTGCGGCCGGTGGCCACGGCCAGCCCGATCCCCCGCCGGCGCAGGGTGCCTAGCAGCTCCGGCACCCCGTCGACGGGGGTGACCCGGTGCGCGAGGCGGTTGCTCTCCCGCACGAACGGCCCGGCCAGCGTCGCCGGCAGGCCCATCAGCTCCAGCACCTCCGGCAGGTACCGGCCCGGGTGGCGGCAGTACTCCTCGACCGGGGCGACGCCGTCGCCGACCACCTCGGCGTACGCGAGGGCGAACGCTTCCCTGGCCACGGCGAGGCTGTCGACCAGCACCCCGTCGAGGTCGAGCACCACGGCCCGGACGCCGCCCGGTACCGCCGTCCACGCCGTCGCGTCCGCGACCACCGACGTCACCTCCCGCCCGTCCGATCCGGCGCGCCGCCCGGTAGGGGTGGCAGGCCGGGGTGCCCCCGACTACGGTCAGGACCGTCGTTCCGGGCCCGCCGGCGCGGCGCACCGCGCCCACCTGGATCCGCCGGCGCCCCACCGACCCTACCGGCGTCCCGGGTGCCCGTCGTCCGGCCGCCGCGGCACGCCCGGCCGGACCGGCCCGGGCCCGAGCCGCTGGAGAGGGGTCGCACCATGCCGCTGTTGAGCGCGCTCGCGGGAGGCACCGACGAGCGTCCGGACGCCATCCGCGTCGACGACCGCGCGGTGTCCTGGGTGGAGCTGCGCCGCCTGGCCGCGGCGGTGGCCGACGAGCTGCACGGCGTCGACCGGGTGGCCATCGAGGCCACGGCGACCCTGGAGACGGTGGTCGGGGTGGTCGGCGCCCTCACGGCCGGGGCGGCGGTCGTGCCGGTCCCGCCGGACGCCGGGCCGATGGAGCGCGACCACATCCTGCGCGACTCGCGCGCGACGGCACTGCTGGTCCCGGCCGGCGTGGGGCGCACCACCGAGGGCACGGGCCGGGCCGTCGTACCCGTCGACCTGAGCCACCGCTCGGACACCGTCCATCCCGAGCCGGACCCGGCCGGCACCGCGGTGATCCTCTACACCAGCGGCACCACCGGCGCCCCGAAGGGCGCCGTGATCTCCCGCCGTGCCGTCGCCGCCTGCCTGGACGGGCTGGCCGACGCCTGGGCGTGGACGCCGGACGACCTGCTGGTGCACGGCCTGCCGCTGTTCCACGTGCACGGGCTGGTGCTCGGCGTGCTCGGGCCGCTGCGGCTGGGTGGCCGGCTGCACCACGTGGGCCGGCCGCGACCCGAACGGTACGCCGCCGCCAACGGCTCGATGTACTTCGGCGTGCCGACCGTGTGGTCCCGGATCGCCGCCGACCCGGACTCGGCGCGGGCGCTGCGTCCGGCGCGACTGCTCGTCTCGGGCAGCGCGGCGCTGCCGGCGGCCGTCTTCGCGGACCTCGCCACCCTCACCGGGCACCGGCCCGTCGAGCGGTACGGGATGACCGAGACCCTGATCACGGTGAGCGCCCGGGCGGACGGCCCGCGCCGGCCGGGCACCGTCGGGCTGCCGCTGCCCGGGGTGCGTACGCGGCTGGTCGACGAGAACGGCGCCACGCTCCCCGCCGACGGGGCGGCGATGGGCGAGCTCCAGGTCGACGGTCCCACCCTGTTCGACGGCTACCTGAACCGTCCGGACGCCGACGCGGCGAGCCGCACCCCGGACGGCTGGTTCCGCACCGGGGACGTCGCCACCGTCGACCCGGACGGCTGGCACCGGATCGTCGGGCGGGCGTCCACCGACCTGATCAAGAGCGGCGGCTACCGGATCGGCGCCGGCGAGGTGGAGGACGCCCTGCTGGCGCACCCGGGGGTCCGCGAGGCCGCCGTGGTGGGCACCCCGCACCCCGACCTCGGCCAGCAGGTCACCGCGTACGTGGTGGGCGACGGGGTGGACGGGGCCGAGCTTATCGACTTCGTGGCCCGGCACCTGTCGGCGCACAAGCGGCCACGCGAGGTGCGCCTGGTCGACGCGCTGCCCCGCAACGCCCTCGGCAAGGTGCAGAAGACCAGGCTGACGGCGGACTAGGGCACAACGGCCGGGATGCTGATCGCGGTGGCGACCAGTCCCCGCTCGACCAGGAACCTGCCGGCGAAGGCCGTCACCGGGATCCCGCCGAGGACCGGGCCGGGCACCAGCAGCCGGGCCTCGAACGTGCCGGCCGGATCGATCACGATGTCCGCCTCCGAGAAGTCCAGCCACCGGCCGGTGAGCGGGAACCACGCCTTGTACACCGCCTCCTTCGCGCTGAACAGCAGGCGGTCCCAGCAGACGGCGGGGCGGGCCGCGCCCAGCGTGGCGGTGCGCGCCCGCTCGGCCGGCAGGGCGATCGCGTCGAGCACCCCGTCGGGCAGCGGCGCGTGCGGCTCGGCGTCCACGCCGAGGGTGGCGAACGCGGTCGTACGGCCGAGGACCGCCGCCCGGTAGCCGTCGCAGTGCGTCATGCTGCCGACCACGCCGGCCGGCCAGACCGGGGCGCCGCGGGCGCCGGAGACGATCGGCACCGGCGTGAGGCCCAGCTCGCCGAGGGCCGTGCGGGCGCAGTGCCGCACGGTGGTGAACTCCCGGCGACGCTTCTCCACCGACCGGGCCACCAGCGCCTCTTCCTCGGGGAACAGGGTCAGGCCGGCGGGGTCCGTGAAGGCCTCGGCCACCGCCACGGCGGGAGGCAGGATCTGCTCGATCACGTCCGCCGATGCTAGGCGCTGCGGCGAGCCGCGCCGCGCCGGCACCGACGGTACGGTGCACCATAGGGGTCGGGTACGGGTGCCGGGCCGCGCGGGCGGCTGCCAGTCTGGGGGCGGGCCCCGGTTCCATGGGCGGGGTACGCGGATTTTGGTCGGATGGATGCGGGAAAAGCGATGCTCACTGGCAAGGTGGTGCGGTTCGACGAGGTGCGGGGCTACGGGTTCATCGCCCCGGACGACGGCAGCGACGACGTGTTCGTGCACGCGAACATGCTGGACGGCGACAAGTGGGCGCTGACGCCCGGTGTCCCGGTGGAGTACGAGGCGGTGGGGACCGACCGCGGCCCCAAGGCCGTGCTGGTGCGGGTGGTGGGCGCTGCCGTGGGCGCGGAGCGCAACGGGACGGCCGGCACCGCGGCGCCCTCCCGGGCCGGCGTGGCGTTCACCGGCGGGCGCAGCAGGGACGGCGGGCCGTCCACGGGCGGTGCGGAGGACGACGAGGGCCTGTGCGACGTGCTCTCCGAGCGGGCCTTCTGCACGGAGACCACCGAGGCACTGGTCACCTCCGTGTCGGACCTGACCGGGGCGCAGATCGTGGCGGTGCGTGCCCGGATGCTGGACCTGGCCCGACGGCACGGCTGGGTGGAGGGCTGACCGCGGGACGGACGTCGGTGGACCGCCGCCCACTCCCCCGGCCGGCTCAACCGGCGGCGATCAGCAGGGACTTCCTGATCCGGCCGAGCGCGCTGCGCGGCAGCTCGTCGACGAAGTGCACCCGCCGGGGTCGTTGACCCGCGGAGAGGTACCGGCCGACGTGGTCGATGAGCACCTGCGCGGTCAACCCCTCGGCGACGACGTACGCGGTGACCTGCTCGCCGAGCGCGTCGTGCGGCGTGCCGACGACGGCGGCCTCCCGGACACCGGGATGGCTCAGCAACGCCTCCTCGATCTGCCCGGCGTGCATCCGCCGGCCCCGGCAGTGCAGCACGTCGAGCCCGCGCCGACCGATGATCCGGTACGAGCCGTCGGCGGCCACGGTGGCCAGGTCGCCGGTGGCGTGCCAGTGACCGGCGGCATGGCCCCGCCCGCCCTCGACGTAGCCGCTGAACAGCGTCGGCCCGCAGATGCTCAACTCGCCGACCGACTCGCCGTCGGCCGGCACCGGTCGGGCCTCGCGGTCCAGCACCCGGGTCTCCACCCCGGGCAGGGGGGTGCCGACGGCACCGGCAACCGTGGGGTCGTCGGCCCGCCCGGTCAGCGCGATGAGCGTCTCGGTGGTGCCGTACGCCTGGACCGGCGTGTGCGAGGTGAGCAGCCGGAGGCGTTCGGCCACGGCGCAGGCCAGTGGGGCGTCCGCGGAGATGAGGATCCGCGCCGCCGACAGCGACCGGGCCCAGCCGGCGTTCAGCGCGATCTTCGCCCACTGCTCGGGCAACCCCAGGTACATGGTGCCGACCGGTCCGGCGGCGGCGTTGCGGTCGAGGTGGACGAAGCGGCTGCCGACCCGCAACGCGCCGAGCAGGCCGACGACCAGGCCGTACGCCCGGAACAGCGGCGCGCCCTGGACCACGACGTCCTCCTCGCTCCACCGCCACGCGTCGGCCAGCAGGTCGAGGTCGGCGGCGATGGCGCGACGCGAGATGCGTACCCCGCGCGACGGCCCGCCGGCGCCCCCGGTGTAGAGGATGACCGCGTCGGTGCCCGGCGCCGGCTCGGGGTGCGGTGTCGAGGAGCGCTCCCGCAGGTCGACCGGGACGGTGGGCAGCCGGTGGGTGTCGGACCGGTTGCGGCCGAGGAGCACCGTCGCCCCGGACTGCCGCAGGATGCGGCCCCGTTCGCACTCGTCCGCGTCGGGGGGCAGCGGTACGAGCGGGACGCCCGCGTGGACGGCGCCGAGCATTCCCACCACCGTCTCCAGGGTCGGTGTGCCGTCGACGGCCACCGCGACCGCACCCCTGATCCGGTCGGCGACCGCGGTGACGCAGCCGAGCAGGGCCTCGCTGGAGAGCGTGCCGCCAGCCACCGTGACCGCATCGGCCCGGTCCGCGCCGAATCCCCGCAGCGCCGGCAGCAGTGTCATCTGCGCTATCCCCTGCGGAGGGGGGCAACGAGTCGCGGCGGCAGGTGGAACATCACGACGGCCACAGAACCCTTCAGGTCACGGGGGCACGGCCCCATATCCGACCATCCCGATGATGGAAACGGGTGCCACGAAATTAGGCCGGGCTATCGGCCCGGCACAACCCCTAGCTGCCCGGACCGGGTCCCCTGCGAGGCCGACAGGCCAGGTAGGACAGGATCTCGTCCGGTTTCCGACAGCGGCGGGCCGGACCACCCTTTCCCGTGGCCGACACTATGGATGGACGACGACTCGCCGACAGTGACGGACATTGGAGTCGACTTTTGACAGGAAATTGTCGAT
This sequence comes from Micromonospora sp. NPDC049060, assembly GCF_040649055.1. Lineage (NCBI taxonomy): Bacteria > Bacillati > Actinomycetota > Actinomycetes > Micromonosporales > Micromonosporaceae > Micromonospora > Micromonospora sp. NPDC049060. The sequence continues at coordinate 9,304 of NZ_JBEZEV010000020.1, read as the reverse complement.
CAGCAGTAATGCAACGCTGATACATTGATGTCGGTTACACTTATCCGACCGCATTCCGTCGCCCACGCAGCGACACCGGCGCCCGCCGACTGACCCCTGGCGCATAATTCTTTTTTAACAACATAATCGGTGAATTTCCCAAAGGTCCGAATCGGGCGACGCGCGCCGACTCCCGATCCCGGGCGACCCGGCGGCCCGCAGTCGCACTTCGGGCAGGCGATGTCGCGCGCCGCAACAATCGGGAACCTTTAACAATTGTCGAGCCGCCCGACCGCGCCCTGGAGCCCCTCGTCGCCGGCCCGGGCCCGCGGGCCGGCAGGCACCCCCGACCCCCTTCCGACAGTCAGCGCTCCCACGCCGGGCCGCACCGTCGCCCGTGGCCGCCGGGCCGCCCGCCGGCCATGTTGACACTGAGTTGAGCAGCGCTTACACGGGATGACGTCGAGGGCTTCCGGCCCCACCCGACGCGGGACGGCCACCGACGGGAGGCGGCTTCGCCGCCGACGGGCCGACGACGGGAGTTCCGTCGCGGTGACGGCGTGGACACGCACCGGACGCTTAGCACGCAAGAACGCGTCCGCCAATCGCCGAGCGGGCCGGAAAAGGCGCGACCAATGGGCCACGGCGGCATACTGTCACGTTACGGGACCGCCCGGCGACTTTCCGCTGTCGGCCGTACGCACGAAGCCAGGTCGGGCCGACGCGAGACAGAACCGATGTTTGCCCATCCTTTACAAACCTCGGCTTGCCGCCCAATTGCCGAACTGCCATACTCCCACCATCACGGTGGTCGATAGGGGGAAGGCCGGCCCGGAGAGGCCGGGGAATTATCACCGACGCTGGCGGGGGCGCGACCCGGAGTCGCCATCCGGTCAAGTCGGTCGATGGTTCGCCGGCCATGCTCGATGGTCGTCTATATTTGCTAATAATGGAATGGGTCAAGAATTGCCGGTCTCCGATTTCGTCGAGCTCCAGGGGCGCGCAGGGCGGGCGGCCCCTCCGGTGACCGCGGACCGCACGTTCCTCCGGGGGCCGCGTCGATGGAGCTGACCGAGCGGTCGTGCCTGCTCAGCATGCTGGAACGCCGGCTGACGGACCTGTTCAGCAGCGAGGCCTCCCCGACCAACCGGACCGTCGCCGTGCTGACCGGCCCGGTCGGCTCCGGCAAGACCACGCTGTTGCAGACCTTCGCCCGGCGGGCCTGCGACTCCGGGGCACGGGTCCTCGGCGCGAGTGCCTCCCGCGCCGAACGCACCGTCCCGCTGGAGGTCATCCGGCAGCTCGTGCGGGCGGCGCCGTTGAGTGGAGCCGGCAACCCCGACCTCTGGGCCCGCCTCGGGCGGCTGCTGGACGCCGGTGCCCTCACCTGGACCGACGCCGACGACACGGACCACGAGGACACCGCCCTGGCCACCGCCGCGATCGGTGGGGCCCTGCTGGAGATGACCGCGCAGGGGCCGTTGGTCATCGCGGTCGACGACGTCCACCACGCCGACGTGCCGTCACTGCGTTGCCTCGACTACGTGGCCCGACGGATCTCCGGGCTACCCGTGCTGATCATCCTGACGGAGGCGCCGCGCACCCGGCCGTGGCGGCCCGAGGTGCACGCCGAGCTGCTGCAACCCGCGCGGCTGCAGCGCATCCGGCTGCCGCAGCTCACCGCCGACGGGACGTTCCAACTGCTCGCCCGGCGACTCGGCGTTCCGGTCGCCCGCACCATCGCCGAGGAGAGCCATCGGATCAGCGGCGGCAACCCGCTGCTGGTGCAGGCGCTCGCCGAGGACCAGGCGGCCGCGCCCCGGCCCGCCGACCGTCCCGTGACCGGGGAGTCGTTCCGGGAGGCCGTGCTCAGCTGCCTGTACCGCTGTGACCAGCTGGTGCTCAACGCCGCCCGGGTGCTGGCCGTGACCGGCGAGCCGCTGCACGGCAACCTGCTGCCCCACCTCGTCGACGCACGGTCACGGGCCGCGCTCGGAGCGATCGACGACTCGACCAGCGCGGGACTGATCACCGAGCAGGGGCTGCGCCATCCGGCGGTGAGCCAGGCCGTCCTCGACGGCATGACCGCCGAGGAACGCGCACGGCTGCATCTGGAGGCGGCCTGCCTGCTGCACGACGACGGCGCGGCCCCGGCCCGGATCGCGCCGCATCTGGTCGGGATCGACGAGCTGGCCGAGCCCTGGATGGCGCAGACCCTGCTGGACGCGGGCGAGCAGGCGTTGCGCGACGGCGAGATGGAGACCGCGCTGCGTTACCTGCGCCGCGCGCACCGGAGCTGCGCCGGCGAATGCCTGCGGGCGCGGATCCGTTCCGCGCTGGCCCGCGCCGAGTGGCGTCTCGACCCGCAGGCCGCGATCCCCCACCTGGTCGGCGTCGTCAGCGCCATCCGCGCCGGGCACCTCGGCAGCCAGCAGGCCGCCGGCGCCATCCACTACCTGCTCTGGCACGGCGAGATCGACAAGGCCGTCGATCTCGTCAACCACCTGAGCGAACGGGCGGACAGCGTCGACCCGAGGTCCGCCGCCGAACTGCTCGTCACCACGGGCTGGATGTCGACTCTCTACCCCGGCGTGATGGTCGACCGCCCCGCACCCGCCGTGGCCGCCCGGGACCCGCTCACCATGGCCAAGGTCAAGCGCGGGATCGAGGGCGCCACCCTGCTGTCCGCCGTGCTCGACCGCGGTGACGCTGGCGCCGTCGAGCAGGCCGAGCGGGCGCTGTCGACCACCGGGCTGGACGACGAGCCGAACATGTGGACCGCCGTCTGCGCACTCATCGCCATGATCTACGCCGACCGGCTGGACCTGGCCGACGACTGGTGCGACCGGCTGGGCCGCAACCCCGCCACCCCGCGCTACCCCACGCCGTCGGCGACGCTCGCGGCACTCCGGGCGGCCGTCGCCGGACGCCTCGGCGACCTGCCCCGCGCCGAGAAGCTGGCCAACGAGGCGCTCAGTCAGCTCTCGCCGAAGGGCTGGGGAGTGGTGATCGGGATTCCGCTCGCCGTCCGGGTACGGGCCCTCACCTTCATGGACCAGCTCGACGCGGCGGCGGCCTCCCTCCAGGTGCCGGTGCCCCCGGCGATGTTCGAGACCCCGATCGGGCTGCACTACCTGCAGGCCCGCGGGATGCACGCCCTCGCCGCGGAGAGCCCGGAGGCGGCCCTGGCCGACTTCCAGCTCTGCGGGCAGCTGATGAACCGCTGGCGGCTGGACTTCTCGGGACTCGTCCCGTGGCGGACCGAGTCGGCACGGGCGCTGCTCCGGATGGGCCGCCGCCAGCAGGCCGGCCGGTTGGTCCGCGAAGAGCTGGCCCGGCTGCGGCCCGTGCACGTGCGGCACCGGGCCGCCGCCCTGCGGGTGCTGGCCGCCACGGAGGACGGGCCGGACCGGATCCCGCACCTGCGCAGCGCCGTCCGGCTGCTGCGGCAGTGCGGTGACCGGATGGAGCTGGCGCACAACCTGGCCGACCTCGGTCAGGCCTACCAGCAGGTCGGCGACCGGCGGCAGGCCCGCGTCGCGGCGCGGTCGGCCCGGGTCCTCGCCGAGGAGTGCGGGATCCCGATGCTGCGGCCCGGCCTCTCCGCCAGGAGCGGCGGCGCCGAGGGCGCCGGCGCGACGGCCGTCGTCCGGGGACTGACCGACGCGGAGTGCAATGTGGCCACCCTGGCCGCCCAGGGCCACACCAACCGCGAGATCGCCGAGAAGCTCTTCCTGACCGTCAGCGCCATCGAGCAGCGGCTGACCCGGATCTACCGGAAGCTGGACGTCAACTCGCGCAGCGAGCTGGCCGCCCGGCTGCGCATGAACCGACCCGGCGCGACGGTCCTGGACCCACCGCCGCGAGGCAGGGACGACCCGGGCCACCGGCCCGCCGGGCCCCGGCCGCGCTGACCTTCGCCGGAAGACCACCGCTCCTGCCCCGCCGACCGCCCCGGCCACGGCTCACCGCCGGCCGTGGTCTCCTGGGGCCCGTCCCCGGACCGGTTCGTCGACCTGCGGCCGCACGGGGCCCGCGCCACCACGTCGCCCGGCACCCGCGGCCGCCTTCGACGTGGACCGCCGCCGGCCGTCCGCCGCCGTTCGCCCCGGCTTCCGCCGGTCTTTTCAGTCGAATGTGGAGGGTTGGCCTCGGCCGCCACCTGCGCCGACCGTCGCCGGGTGTCCACACCTGAGCACTGAGCGTGCAACCGGGCGTGCGTCGCGAAGGCCGATGTGACACCATCAAGCCGCACACCCGACACCAGCCACTCACCGTGTCGCCATCTCCCCCACCGGGTCGAGTCCGACACCCCTTCATCGCGCTTCGCGCAACCCCTATATGTGTTTCAGGGCCGCAGGTTTGTGCGCGAAACGATGGGGTCTCGCGCCCGTTGTCGCACACCCACGCCGGTGCCAGACTCCCCTGAGCACCCGGACCGTACGGCGAGAACCCCGGTCCGGCGAAGGATTTCCAGGTCCACCCGGCACGGCGGCCCGGTGCGCTCCACCCCTACCCGGAAGACGCGGGTGGAGGGGCGGCTGTCCGGCAAGGGGGAGGCGGCGTCGGCAACACCGGGGTTCCCGGTCCCGCGCCGCGTAGGAGAAGGGCTGACACGTTGGTGTTGGTGCAGCAAGAGGAGCAGACGACCCGTCTCCGGCACGCGTTCCAGGCTTGTGAGGACCAGCAGCGCGGACACGTCGCGCTGGTCACCGGCGCCGTGGGCAGCGGCAAGACGAGCCTGCTGGAGTCGTTCAGCGAGTGGGCGGCGGGCGCCGGCGGGCAGGTGATGAGCGCCGCTGGCTCCCGGGCCGAGCGCGGGCTCCACCTGGGAGTGGTCGGGCAGCTGTTCCACAGTGCACGGCTCACGCCGGAGGCCGCGGCCCGGGTCGAGAAGCTGATGCGGGACGCCACCTTCGCCGTACCGCTGCCCGAGCCCGGCGCCGAGGCGGCCGACGGCGACCGGGCCTGGGCCCCCCTGCTGCACGGCCTCTTCGCCGCCCTGCTCGACCTGACCGCCGCCGGCCCCCTGGTCCTCGTCGTCGACGACGTGCACCACGCGGACCCGGCCTCGCTGCACTGCCTTCTCTACGTGACCCGCCGGCTGCGCCACGCCCGGATCATGGTCGTGCTCGCGGAGGCCTCGACGCTGCGCCCGCCGCACCCGCTGTTCCGCGCCGAGCTGCTCAGCCAGCCGCACTTCTCCCGCATCGGCCTGCCGCCGCTGACCGTCGACGCCGTCGCCCGGCTGGTCGGCGGCGAGGCCGACAACGCCGACGCCCGGCGGACGGCGGAACGCTGCGTCCGCATGACCGGCGGCAATCCGCTGCTCACCCGGGCGCTGCTCGAGGAGCGGGCCGGCGCGGAGACGAACGACGAGTACGGCCCGCCGGTCGGCGACGCGTTCGACCAGGCGGTGCTCGGTTGCCTGTACCGGCACGAGCCGGGGGTGCGCCGGGTGGCGCAGGCGCTGGCGGTGCTCAACCGGCCCGCGACGACCGAACTGCTCGGCCACCTCCTCGACGTGGTGCCCGAGTCGACGGCCCCGGCGGTACGGGTGCTGCGCACCTCGGGCCTGATGGAGGGCGACCAGCTGCGCCACCCGCGCATCCTGCGGTCGATCCTTGGCGACATGTCGGCCGACGAACGGCGGAGCCTGCACCAGCGAGCCGCCGAGGTGCTGCACGACCACGGGGCCGAGCCGAGCGTGGTCGCCGAGCACCTGGTGGCCGCCGGCTCGGCGAGCGCGCCCTGGGTGGTGCCGGTGCTCCAGGACGCCGCCGGCCACGCGCTGGCGTCGGGCCGGCCCGACGTGGCCGCCGCGTGCCTGCGCCTGGTCTCCCGCGCCCCGGTCGACGCGCAGCAGCGGACCGCCACCACCGAGATGCTGGTGAACGCCCGCTGGCAGATCAACCCGCTGGCCGTGAACGGGCAGCTGACCGAGCTGGTGGAGACGGCGCGGGCCGCCGGGTGGTCCACCGACGCGGGCCTGTCCGCCGTGCCCTACCTGCTCTGGCAGGGCCGGGTGGACGAGGCCACCGAGGCGGTCAGCGCCTTCCCGACGGACGAGGAGCACGGCTCGGCCGGTACGGCCGGTCGCCTGCGGATGATGCAGCTGCTGGTCAGCCTCTCCCACCCGGAGCACCTGGCCACCGTGCGGGAGACCCCGAGCGCCTGGAGCCGGGCGGCGAGCGCGCCGACCACGATCAGCCCGCTGCTCCAGGCGGTGACGGTGCTCGGCACCGCGCTGACGCCGGCCGCGGACAACGACACCGTGGCAACCGCGGAGCAGCTTCTCCAGCGCCACCACACGGACGACGGCGCGCTGGGTCTGCTGACCGCTCCCCTGCTGGCGCTGCTCTGGGCGGGTCGGTCCGACCGGGCCGCGGTCTGGGGAGACGTGCTGCTCGGCCGGCCGGCGGCCCAGCACGCCCCGGTGTGGCGGGCCGTCATCCGGGCGGTCCGGGCGGAGGCGGCGTTGCGCGTCGGCGACCTGCCCGGCGCGGAGCACCACGCGCGGGCGGCCCTGGAGGACATGCCCGCCCCGGCCTGGGGCGTGGCGGTCGCCGGCCCGCTGGCCACGTTGGTCGCCTGCGCGACCGAGTCGGGCCGGTTCTCCGAGGCCGAACGGTGGCTCGCCCACCCCGTCCCGCCCGGCATGTTCCGCACCCCGCTGGGCCTGCACTACCTGGCCGCCCGGGCCCGGCACCACCTGGCCGTGCGCCGGCCGCACGCCGCCACCACCGACCTGCGCCGGTGCGGCGAGCTGATGCGCGCCTGGGGCATCGACGCGGCCGGGCTGGTGCCGTGGCGGCTGGAGCTGGCCCGGGTGCAGCTCAGCGTCGGCAACAAGGCGCAGGCCACGCAGCTTCTCCAGGAGCAGCTGCGGGTGCCGCACGGGGTCGACGACCGCACCCGGGGTCGTACGCTCCGGCTGCTCGCCACCACCGCCGCCCAGGACCACCGGCGCAAGCTGCTCTCCGAAGCGGTCAACCTGCTCCAGTCCAGCGGCGACCGGCTGGAACTCGTCCGGGCCCTCGGCGACACCGGCCAGACGCTCCAACGTGCCGGGGACTCCGCCCGCGCCCGACTGCTCGTCCGCCGCGCCTACCAGCTCGCCCAGGACTGCGGCGCGTCGGTGCTGGCCCAGCGGCTGATCCGTCGGGAGCCGGGCAGCGGACTGCCGGCGTACCCGGCCGCCGCCGAGTTGCAGGAGCCGGACGACGGGCTGAGCGACGCCGAACGCCGGGTCGCCGCGCTGGCCGCCCAGGGGCACACCAACCGGCAGATCTCCAGCAAGCTCTTCATCACCGTGAGCACGGTGGAGCAGCACCTGACCCGGGTCTACCGCAAGCTCGACGTCAAGCGGCGCACGGACCTGCCGTCCCGGCTCGTCGCGTACGCGGAGGCGCTGGCCGACGAGACCCAGGGCGCCGCGTCCTGACCGACGTCGCAGGGGCGCGGTGGGTGTGACCCACCGCGCCCCTGCGGCGCGTACGACGACCGGGAGATCAGCCGACGGCCAGCCCGACGGTACGACGGACCGCCGCCTCATCGCGGTGTTCCAGCACGAGGTCGGCGGCGGCGGTGACCCCGCCGGCCTGCCGCATCCGCCGGCTCCACAGCTGCGCCCGCGCCCGGAACGTCTCCTCGCCCAGCAGCCGCCCGAGCTTGGCGAGGACGTCCTCGACGTCCGGCGAGTCGGCGCGCTCGACGGACAGGGCCACCCCGCTGTCGACCGCGCGCACCGCCCCGTCGGGGCAGTCCAGCCAGAACGGCATCACCAGCTGCGGCACGGCGAAGTGGACCGCCTCGTGGATGGCGTTGGCGGCGCCGTGGTTGAAGAAGACCCGCACGTGCGGGTGGGCCAGCACCCGGTGCTGCGACGGCACCCACGCCTCCACCCGCAGGTTGCCCGGCAGCCGCCGCGTTGGCGGGAGGAGGTGCTGCTGGCGCGCGGGCACCTTCCACAGCACGGCGTGCTCGGGCCCGAGCCGGTCGGCGATCTCGACGATCGCGTCCACCTGGCCGCGCGACAGTCGCATGATGGTGCCGAAGCCGATGTAGACCACCGAGGGGTGCACGTCGAGCCACCGGGTCAGCTCGTCGTCGCCGTCGGCGGGCGGCAGTTCCCGGGGCACGACGGGACCGAGCATCCGCAGCTTCTCCGGGGCGGTCGCGAAGGGGTACTCGAAGCCGAAGACCGTGTACGCCATGAGCGCCGCGGCGGCCTCGACGTAGCCGGCCGGGCGCATCTCCGGGTTGTGGATGCCGGCCGCCTTCCGGGCGGCCACGGCGGCGAGGCTGCGCCGCAGCCGGTCCGGCTCCATCAGCGCCCGCACCAGCCGGTTGCGGAAGCCGACGTTGGCCGCCTGCTGCCGGGGCGTCATCCGCTCCGGCAGCCCGGAGAACGCGGCCGGGTAGCGCGACGGCAGCTGCTCCTGGAAGAAGTTGGACGGCGGCAGCGAGATGCTGACCACGAAGGGCAGCTGCCGGGTCTGCGCCGCGTCCATCGCCCAGCTGGCGAGGCTGTCGACCACGGCCACCACCGGCCCGACCTCGTCGATGACCTGGAGGCAGCGCCGGTGGAGCTGCCGCACGTGGTCGTAGTCGGTGCTGACGTCGAGGTACCGGGCGAAGCTGGTCGCCCGGTCGCCGGTGGTCAGCAGCCGGTACGTCGCGTCGTCCCAGGTGTCCGGTGACGACTGCGGCCGGGCCGGGCCGAGCGAGACGAACGAGACCTCGCCCGGCCCGCGCAGTCCCTCGACGTCTGCCCGGCGGTCCTCGGTCGATGCGAACCAGACGTTCCCGACGCCCCGGGCCTTCAACTCGCCCGCGATGTTGAGCAGCGGGTTGAACATCCCCGCGCTGTTGTAGGCGACGACGAGTACCGCCCGGTCACGGTCGTTTCCGGTCATGTCCACCGTCCGTCACTCCTTCCCGCCTGTGCGGCGTCCCGCGCCGTCCGACCCTGGAGTACGCCGCGCCGGCGGGCTGTTCGTGGAGCCGTTCGGTCGGCGGCGGATCGACATCGATACACATCGATGCAGCAACGTGCGGCGAAGCTCGGGTCGAAGGGGCTGGCACTCCGGAACAGCCGGGACCTCGAGCTGGCGCCCTCTGCTCAGACTGCCACGGCTGGCATGGCAACGCTCGCTGGAGAGGCGGGTTATGTGCCGATTATTTCGGACTAACCTACCATGTCGACATTCGTGCCTGCCAATGGGATACAACCACCGACGCCGATGGCCCGGGCCCGGTCGGCGGCTCGACCGGCAGGTACGTCGGCTACCTGGTCCCGGGCCGGCGCGGCGGGACGCCCGGC
>NZ_JBEZEV010000019.1:0-83541 GCF_040649055.1 Micromonospora sp. NPDC049060 | reverse complement strand
GGCGGAGGGGAAACGCCCGGTTACATTCCGAACCCGGAAGCTAAGCCCTCCAGCGCCGATGGTACTGCACTCGGGAGGGTGTGGGAGAGTAGGACGCCGCCGGACAATCTTTCAGTTCAGGGTCACCCCGAAGGGGGTGGCCCTGAACTGCTTTACGGCTCATTTCGTGGCTTTCGAGCAGCCGCCCATCGCGCTCCGCCGCCGCCAACCCCGCCAACGCCCCATTTACCGGAGCAGCCCCCGAGGGGTACACCGGCCAACGGCGTCAGGCCCTCAGCTGGACACGACCACGGTGAGAGCCCCGGCACCCTGGTGACAGCCGTTCAGGTTCGCCCCACCAGCACCAGAGCCAGCACCAGAGCCAGCGAGGGCTGACTCGGCCCGACATCGCCTCGCGTCGGCACCGCGGACGGGGCGCGGGCGCCAGGCGCAGGGACGATGTTCGGCACCTTACGACGGCCGTGACGCGGTGCGCGTACGACAGGGGGAAGCCCCGCTGGCGACGTGGCCGGCGGGGCTTCCCGGAGCGGGAGTCAGGCGGCCGTCAGGACGGCTCGCGACCGCAGATGAAGCGCGGCTCGGCGGAGTAGCGCCAGGTGAACTTCTCCCGCTTCACGACCTTGCCGTCCTTCTTGAACACCCGGTAGGCGTCCTGGGTGAAACCCTGGCTGCCGCCGGCCGGGATGCAGGTCGGGCCGGGCTCCAGGTAGACCGTCTTCGGCTGGGTGATGTTGCGGCGCGGGGTGTACTCGGTCTTCACGCTGTCCCAGATCTTCGTGCTCCAGATAGACACGGTGATCGAACTCGACGTGTAGGAGGTGTCGATCAGGACGCCGTGCTCGGTGTTGTTGCGGAACCTGAAGTCCAGGTCCGGCCAGAAGATGGTCGACTCGATGACCGCCGGGTAGCGGCTGAACCAGTACGAGTGCGGCTTGTGCTCGACGTCCTCCAGCCCGGCGTAGTACGTCGCGTTGAACAGCGTCGTGGTGAACTGCGAGGTGCCGCCGCCGACACCCGGGACCAGCTTGCCGTCGAGGATGACCGGAGCGTCCCGGTAGCCCTGGGCGTAGCCGCGCTCGCCGGTGTGCCCGTTGAGGGAGAACGTCTCGCCGGGCAGCACCATCGTGCCGTCCACGTCCTTCGCGATCGTGACGATGTTCTGGCTGCGCGGCGAGGAGAGCCCACCGGTGAAGTGCGTGGTGAAGGTGGAGACCCGCTCCTTGATGCCCAACCCGGCCAGCTTCGCCGCGGTCAGCTCCGGCTCCGCCGGCTTCAGCTCGCCGGTGACCTTCCGGTCGTCCGCCCTCGGCAGGACGGCGAGCAGGTCGCGGCCGAGGGCCGCGCTGTCGAGCTGCTGCCCGGGCTTGCCGTCGACGACCTTCGGCTTGCCGCCGGAGATGGTCATCCGGGCGTCCCTCGGCGGCACCTCGATCGCGGCCAGGTCGTCGCCGAGCGCGGCCCGCAGCCGCTTCACGTCGACCTGCGGCGTCAGCTTGCCGGCCTTGTCGGCCGTGAACCGCAGGCTCCGCGCGATCGCCTTCGGCGGGATCTGCACCGAGCCCTTGCCGGTGGTCAGCGTGACCGGGGCCGCGACGGCCGGCTTCGCCAACTCGGCTACCAGCCGGTCCACCTCCTCGGCGGTGGTCGCCGGATGGGTCTCGACCAGCGGCACGGTCACCGGCTGGCCGGCGAGCCAGCCCTCCCGTACCACCTGCGCGGAGCGTTCCGGATCGAGGGCGAGGCTCGGCTTCGGGTGCACCGCCTTCGGCGTGGTGCCCTTCCAGGTGATCGCCGGCATGGTCATCTTCCGGCCCTGGTCGCCGACGACCTTCTCGAGGGCGGCGTCGAGCCGGGCGGCGTCCACGGTCACCACCGGCTGCACCGCCCGGGACCCCACGAGCCGGTCGACGGCGTGCGCGTCGGCCTCGGCCGCCGCCGCCACGGTGGCGTCGACGTCGACCGCCAGGCCGACGGTGGCAGGGTCGATCGTGGCGTTCCGCTCGCCGACGCGTACCGACAGCGGGGCGTTCAGGGCGGCGGCCCGGCGTTCGAGCTCCGCCCGCAGCTCCCGGGCGGCGTCCGCGCGGCTCCGGCCGCCCAGCTCCGCGCCGAGCACCGTCGTCCCGCGCGGCACGTCACCGGCGTACGCGTAGGCGCCCGCCCCCGCCACGGAGGCCAGCACCGCCGTGGCGGCCCCGGCGGCCAGCAGCAGGCGGATCCGGCGGGACCGTGACCCGCCCGGGCGGCCCGCCGGCGCGACCGGCTCCGGCTCGTCACCGGGCCAGGTCACAGCCTTGACCTGCACGGTGGGCCGGTCGTCGGCGGGTGGAGTCTTCTCGCCGTACAGCGTCACGGTCACCTCGATCGGACGTACCACAACGGGGGAGCGCACCTCCGCCCGGAAGACACCTACGGTAACCGGCGCCCCGGCGGGGCGGGAGCCAGCGCCCCACCCGTCGCTCGCGGCGTGTCGCCCGGCGTGTCGGGGGACACCGGCCGGTCGTCGGTCCGGCCGGCGGGCATGGCACGGTAGGGAACATGGGAGCGGACGAGGCGGTCCTGGCGTACGGGGGCGGTTGGCTGGACCGGGCGGGGGAGCTGCGTGCCGACCCGGAGCGGCTCGCCGCCCTGCTGGCGGACCCGGCGAGCACCCTGCTGCCGCTCTGGCGGGACCGCTGCCTGGTCGCGGGGGACGTGCCGGTGCGGCTGACCGGGGAACGGGCGGCCAAGGCGCTCACCGTCGCCGACGAGACCGTCTTCCTGGGTATGGACGACGGCTCTGCCGTCTTCGCCGTCGACCTCTCCGGGCTGCCCGAGGCCGCCGCCGTCGAGGTGGCGGAGGCGAGCGCCGCCGTGGACGTCCGGGCGCTGGTCGGCCGGCTCGACCCGGCCGGGGCGGCCGTCCAGGCGTACGCGCGGGGCCTGCTGCACTGGCACCGGCAGCAGCGCTTCTGCGGCACGTGCGGGGCGTCGACCGTCGTCCGGGGCGGCGGACACGTCCGGTCGTGCACGCGGGCGGACTGCGGCCGGCTCCTCTTCCCCCGGATCGAGCCGGCCGTCATCGTGCTGATCGAGGCGCCCGGCGTCCCCGACCGTTGCCTGCTCGCCCGGCACGCGGGCGCGCCCGAGGGGTCGTACTCGACGCTCGCCGGCTTCGTCGAGGTGGGCGAGAGCCTGGAGGACGCCGTCCGGCGGGAGATGGCGGAGGAGGCCGGGGTGACGGTGACCGACCTGGCGTACGTGGGCTCGCAGGCGTGGCCGTTCCCGGCCGGCCTGATGGTGGGCTTCCGGGCCACCGCCGCGTCCGAGGAAGTGCGGGTGGACGGCGAGGAGCTGCTGGAGGCGCGCTGGTTCACCCGGGACGAGCTGCGCCAGCGGGCGGCCGCCGGACGGCCGCTGGGCCGCGCCGACTCGATCGACCACCACCTGCTGCGCTCCTGGCTCGCCGCCGGGGCCTGACCGCCGCGGCCGGCATCTTAGGAGCCGCCGGGCCGGATAGGGCCGACCGGGGGGCGGCGGAAGGCCAGCCAGGCCATCACCGTGGCCGTGGCGACGGCGGTGGCGAGCGCGCAGACCAGGATGCCCTCGACCGTGCGCGGCGCGACAAGCAGGGCCGTCCCGGCGAGGACGGCAGTGGCCGCCCAGAGCGGCGCGGCGGGCCACCGGGCACCCGTCGCCACCTGGTCGTTGACCAGCATGAAGACCACCGCGTAGAGGGCGCCAACGGCGGCGAAGAGCGGTGCTGCGCCGGCCAGGTGCAGGTAGTCCGCCCCACCGGCGAGGCGGAACGCCAGCTCGCCGGCGAACGTGGAGGCCCCGACCAGGACCGCGCCGCAGGCCAGGATCAGCCCCAGCGCGGCGACCCGGGCCCGTCGGTCGCCCCGGGCGAGGCGGGGCAGCACCAGCACGGTGACCACCTGCGGCGCCCAGAGCGCGCCCTTGGTGAGCACCGACCCGACCGCGTACCCGCCGGAGGCGTCGTCGGGCAGCAGTTGGCGGGCGAGGATCAGGTCGGCGTACGAGATGGTGAGCATCGCCAACGACGCACCGCACGCCGTCATGACGTGCCTGGCGGTCAGCCGGCGGTCCACCACGGCGGCCGGGGCGCCCGTGCGCGGGGCCGGCGCGGCTGGCCGCACCGGGCGGGCGAGACGGACCAGCAGGGGCAGGACGGCCAGCCCGGTGAGCGTGGCGAGCAGCAGGCAGGCGACCGGCCCCCGGCCGAGGGCCAGCCCGAGCACGAGCCCGCCGTAGCGGCCGGCGGCGAGTACGGTCATCGCGGCGGCAAGGCGCAGGAACCGCTGGTCGCCCTGGAGTTCACCGAGCCACCGGCCGGCCAGCACGGTGGCGAACGTGGTCGCCGCGAGCAGCAGGGTCAGCGCCACCGGCAGGCGCAGTGTCGTGCTGAGCACCGGGGCGGCCAGCGCGGTGACGCCGGCGGTGAGCGCGGCGGTGCGCAGCGCGAGGCTGGCGGCGCTGGTGGCGCCCCACCGGGCGCGGTGCGCGGCCACCGCGATCTGGAGCCCGAAGCCGGGCACGGCCGCGATGGCGGCGAGTGCGAGCGCGGTGGCCAGCGCGCCCAGCTCGGCGGCGGCCAGCCTGCGGGCCCCGAGGACCGGGACCAGGTAGGCCAGCGCGTTGGTCAGCATGGTGGCGACGATGACGGCGGTGCCCGCCGCGCCGAGCCGGACGGCTCCGGCCTCTCTGCCCGTCGTCCGGGTCATGTCACCCCATGTCGCGCTGCTGTCCGGCGCGGGCGGTGCGCGCCGCGGCCGGCGGGGCGGCCGGAACGGGCCGGACCCCGGGTGACGGTACCGGTCAGTAGCGTCTTGCGTCAGCCCCCTGCCCATCGGGCCGGGAGGCGTCTAGTGTGCTGGCCCATGGCGTCGACGCACGTGGCCTCCGCAGCCACCTCCGGTTTGGCCTCGGTCCTTCCCGAACGGTTCGTCGCGGCCGCGATCCGGCGGGTCTACCCCCGGGTGGAGCCGGAGCTGGCCCGGTTGGCCGGTTTCGTCCCGCGCGGTGGCACGGCCGTGGACGTCGGTGCCTGGTACGGCCCGTGGACGGCGCGACTGCTCAGGTGCGCCGACCGGGTGGTCGCGGTGGAGCCCACCCCGCCGCTGGCCCGACAGTTGCGGGCGGCGTTCCCGGCCGTCGAGGTGGTCGAGGCGGCCGTGTCGGACCACGAGGGCACCGCATCGCTCTACCTGCCCGAGGGCGGGGCGATCGTCGGCACCTCCTCGCTGGAGGACCCGCGGCAGGGCGACCCGGTGCAGGTCCGGCGGATCACGCTCGACTCGCTCGGCCTGACCGACGTGCGCTTCGTGAAGCTGGACATCGAGGGACACGAGCTGCCGGCGCTGCGGGGCGCCGCGGAGACGGTCCGCCGGGACCGGCCGGTGCTGCTCATCGAGGTGGAGGAGCGCATCCAGCCGGTCGGCCCGCTGCTGGAACTGCTCGCCGGCTGGGGCTACCGGGGGTACGTGCTGCCAGGGCGGGACTGGGTGCCGCTGGCCGACTTCGACCTCGGCGGGCACCAGCGCGCGGCGATCGCCCGGGTCGGGCAGAGCTTCGCCCGCCGGGTGCTCTGGCCCCGCCCCCGCTACGTCAACTCGGTCCTGTTCCGTCCCGAGTGACCGTGCCCGGCAGGCTCACTGCCGCGGCACCGCGGTGCCGACGACGACCTCGTTGGTGCAGATCGTCACCCCGTGGCGCGGGACGGTCAGCTCGACGGTGTCGCCGCCGCCGGTGAACTCGAAGAAGTACTGGTGCAGGCCCTGCTTGACGGGGAACTCCCGGGCGCTGCTGCCGAGCCGGAAGACGGCGGTGGAGTCGGCGGAGCTGAGGTAACCGACCCGGACCACCCAGAACCAGTCGTCGCGCGGTGCGCTGAGCGGCAGCCGTATCGTCTGCCCCCCGAGGATCTTGTAACCGCAGCCCTCGTCGGGGCCGGGCGGGACGGCGGGACCGTCGACCCGGACCGGGGTGATGCGTCCCTGGTCGTCGAAGATCGCCGGCTCCTCCGCCCCGGTTACGAAGACCGGGCCGTCCTCCAGCGCCTGGAAGAACTTCGACTGCCGGTTGTACGGCGCCGACAGGTTGGGCACCACGCCTTCGGGGACGGGCCGGTCGAGGAAGACCGTGCCGGGCGGGGCCGCGGCCAGCTCGGCACGCGCGGTCTCCAGGTAGGCCAGGCCCCGCTTCACGGCCCACTCGTCGCCGTACCGCGCGGTGCTCCAGGCCGTGCCCAGACCCCCGGCGAGCAGCACGACGACGATCAGGGTGCTGGCCGTCTCGCGGTACCGGGTCAGCCACTCCGGCCGCCGGTCGCCCGCCTCTCGCTCCCCGTCGGCGAGGTGCCCCGTCGTACCGTCCGCCGGCCCCGTGACCGGGGCAGCCAGGCCGAGCAGCGCGACGCCGACGCAGAGCGCGGCCACCACGACCACGTCGGTGACGTACCGGGGCACGGAACCGGCCACGTCGCTGTAGACCGAGCCGAGCCGGGTCGCGCCCAGCAGGGCCACCACGAGGGCCAGGTACGCCCCGAGCAGCACCCAGGCGCGCCCGGCGGTGCGACGCAGGCGTACGGTCAGCACGACCAGGGCCAGGAAGACGGCCCAGGACAGCCATCGGCCCAGCTCCGGCGGCGCGGTCACCGGAGCGCCGTCGCCCGCCGCCATCCATCCCCACGGCCCGCCGAGCAGGCCCGGGACGACGGTCGAGCCGAGCAGCTGCCACAGAAACGAGAACACCTCGTTCAGCGAGTCCGGCTGGCGCAGGGAAGATTCCGAGCGGGTCAGGTAGAGCCCGGCGAAGCTCAGCGAGACGGCGGTGAGCACCGCCCACGACGGCCAGTAGCGGCGCACCGTGTCCCACACCGCCCGTACCGGCGGGCCGTCGACGAGCAGGCACGCGGTGAACAGGAAGACCAGCGGCACCACCAGCAGGGCCTTCTCGAAGAAGAGCAGCCCGAACACCACTGCCAGGGCCAGACTGACCAGGTGCCGGCGGCGGCCGGTGCGGACGTAGCGCAGCTGTGCGCCGATGGCCAGCACCATGGCGAGCTGCATGGGCACCATGTTCACGCCCACTGCCCACCAGGTGCCGGCCTCCAGGGTGAGCGGACTGAATAGGAAGATCGCGAGCGGCACCAGCAGTGCCAGGCCGGGCCGGACGAGCGTGCGGAGCAGCCGGAAGAAGGCCACCGCCAGTACCGCCTGGCCGGCGGTCATCAGCAGTACGTACGGCCAGTAGGCGAGGCCGACCACCCGGGTCACCACCCAGGTGAGCAGCAGGGCGGCCGGCATGAAGTGGTTGTTGTAGAGGGTGAGCAGGAAGCCCGGCGTGAGGTCGGCCTCCGCCGCCCGGGAGACCAGCACCCAGTCGTCGACCGCGAGGTGGCCCCGGGAGGCGAGCTGCGCCCGCCACACCAGGCTGGCCACGATCATGGCGACGCCGATGGCCCGTACCGGGTCGGCGCGTACCCAGCCGCCGATCAGTCCGCTCTCGTCAGGCTGGGCGGCCCTTTCGGACCCGGTCGATGCCATGGCGGGAAGACTGCCACACCGCCGGCCGCTGTTCCCATCAGGCCAACGGATGGTTCGGTCCCCGCGCGCAGATCCGCGTACAGTGGCCGCCACCAGCGCGGCGGTCGTCGCGCCCGGGCAGTGGTGAGGTCGGGGATGCGCGAACGGCTGGTGCCGCACGGCGTGGCCGCCGCCGTGACGGTGGTGGCGCTGGCCCCGCTGGCCCTGCCCGGCTACGTGCTCCGCTACGACATGGTCTTCGTGCCCCGGCAGGCGCTGAGCTGGGAGGCGATCGCCCCGGCCACCGCGCTGCCCCGGGCCGTCCCGCAGGACGCGGTGGTCGCGCTGGCCAGCCAGGTGGTGCCCGGCTGGCTGCTGCAACGGCTGGTGCTGTGCGCGATCGTGTACCTGGCCGCGCTGGGCGCCGCCCGGCTGGTGCCGACCGGCCGGGTCGCGGTCCGGGTCGTGGCCGCCGTCGGGTACGCCTGGACGCCGTATCTCGCCGAGCGGCTGCTCATCGGGCAGTGGGGGCTGCTGGTCGCGTACGCCGCGCTGCCCTGGCTGGTGCGGGCGGCGCTCGACGTGCGGGCGGGCCGCGGCGGGCTGCGCCGGCTGCTGCTCGCGGCGTCGGCGTCGGCGATCACGCCCACCGGCGGAGTGCTCGCCCTGGCCGCGGTCGCGGTGCTGCTGCCCGGGCGCTACCCGGCGGCCGCCCGATCGACGGTGCTGGGCGTGGGGTTGACGATGCTGCTCAACGCGCCGTGGCTGGTCGCCGGGTTCGTCACCGCCCACGCCGGTCGGTCCGATCCCGCCGGGGTGGTGGCGTTCGCCGCGCGCGCGGAGAACTGGGCCGGCCCGCTGGTGGCCCTGGCGGGCACCGGCGGCATCTGGAACGGGCAGAGCACCCCCGCCTCCCGGGCGGTCGTGCTGGTGCCGCTGGCCACGGTGCTGCTGCTGGCCGTCGTCGGGTACGGCGTCGTGCTGCTGCGCCGGCGCTGGCCGCCGTCGGTCGTCGGCCGGTTCGGCCTGCTCGCCGCCGGTTCTTGGCTGGCGGCGGCGGTCGGGGTGCTGCCCGGCGGCGCGGACCTGCTCGGCTGGCTGGTCGCCAACGTGCCCGGCGCCGGCCTGTTCCGCGACGGTCAGAAGCTGCTGGTGCCGTACGCGCTGGCGCTGGCGGTGTCCGGCGCGCTCGGCGCGGAACGGATCGCGGACCGGCTGGCGGCCCGCTTCGACGCGACGACCGCCGCAGTGACGCTGGTCGGCGCGGCGCTGCTGCCGGTGGCGCTCCTGCCCGACCTGGCCCTCGGCGGCGTCGGCCGGCTCCACCCGGTGGCCTGGCCGGCGGACTGGGCGACGGTGGCGCGGCTGACCGCGCAGCGGCCGGGCGAGGTGATCTCGCTGCCGTTCCAGGAGTACCAGAGCCACCCGTGGAACCACCACGGGCAGGTGGTGATCGATCCGGCGCCTCGGTACCTCGCCGTGCCGGTGCTCATCGACGACACGCTGCGGGTCGGCGACCTGGCGGTGGCCGGCGAGGACCGCCGCGCTGCCCAGGTACGTGAGGTGCTCGCCGCCGGTGCGCCCCTGTCGAGCACCGGCTCCCGGTGGGTGCTGGTGCAGCGGGCGGCCGGCCCGGCCCCGGCCCCGGCGGCGCTGGTCGGGCTGCGGACCGTTTACACGGGAAAGGATCTGACTCTCTACGAGAACCCGGACTGGACGCCGCCGCCAGCCCCGGCCCGGCCCGGCCCGGTGGGGTGGGCGCACCTCTTGACCGCAACGATCGTGGTGGGGATTGTTTTTTCGGGCGCTGCGCGGGCAGGCTACCGCGTGGTAGCGTCCCGGCACGCGAGTCCCGCGGAAGGAGAAGGTGGATGAGGAACCTGCCCGCGTTCGTCGCCGTCGGGGTACTCGGGGTCGTGCTCGGCCTGCTCGGGAGCGTCGGACTGGCGAATGCGCTCAGCCCGTCCGCCAAGGAGGCCGCCAACACCAAGGTGAGTGAGCAGGGAACCGAGGCTCCGCTGTACGGCACGCGCTGAACCAACGCAGGAAGGGTGCCCGCTGATGCGGGCGCCCTTCGTCGTGCCCGGCGTCGGCCGTCGTCCCTGACGCCGGATCCCCGGTGCCGGGAGCGCGCTCAGGGGCGGGTGGTCACCTGCGTCACCAGGTGGGCGAACCGCGCCCCGGTGGCCGTCCAGTTGAAGCGGGCCGCGTGCAGCAGCGCGGCCTCACCCATCGCCTTGCGCCGCACGTCGTCGGCGAGCAGTTCGCGCACCACGGCGGTGAACTCCCGCTCGTCGTCGACGAGGAGCCCGGTCTCGGTGTCGATCATCGCCTCGGCGACGCCGCCCGCGTAGCGGAACGCGACGGTGGGGGTGCTCCGGGCGGCGGCCTCCACGATGGTCAGGCCCCAGCCCTCCTTGAGCGAGGGGGTCAGCGCGAGCCAGGCCGACGAGAGCACCGCGTGCTTTTCGTCCTCGCTGATGAAACCGGTGAACCGGACATGACTCGCGATGCCGAGCGACTCGGACAGCTCCCGCAGCGGCTGCGTCCACCAGCCCTGGCCGGCCACCACCAGCTCCAGGTCGGGCAGTTCGGTGACCAGTTCGGCCACCGTGCGCAGGGCGATCTCCACCCGCTTGTGGGGCACCAGCCGGCCGAGCACCAGCAGCGACGGGTGCGGCGTGCGGGGCAGCGGCGGGCCGGTCACCGGAGGCGTCCCGTTGGGCACGACGTCGATCCGGTCCGCGTCCACCCCGAGGGCCGCCAGCTCCGCGCGGCTCGCCTCCGACACCGTCACGTACCGGCAGCGGCGGTAGAGCCGGACCGCCAGCCGCGACTCGATCCACCAACCCAGCCGGGCCATCATCGGACCGAAGACCACCGGCCACTGCTCCCGGTGCACGTGGTGTACCAGGGCGAGCACCGGGCGACCGGCGTAGAGCGGGGCGAAGAACGGCACCCCGTTGCAGACGTCGACGACCAAGTCCGGCCGGCCGAGACCACCCCGGCTCAGGGGGCCGAAGCCGAACCGGCCCGCCAGGCAGGTCAGCGCCGCCCGGGCGTAGACCGTCATCCGGGAGCCGCGTCGCAGCACGCGTACGCCCTCGGGCGTGGTGGTGGCCGGGCCGGCATTGTCGTGCGCGGCGCAGAGCAGGGTGACCCGGTGCCCGGCGGCGGCGAGTTCGGCGGCGATGCGCTCGACGTAGACCTCAGAGCCGCCGCCCTCGGGGTTGGCGGTGTCGCGCCAGTTGAGGAACAGCACGTGGCGCGCGGGGGTGTCGGAGTTGTCCACGCTACTCCTACCGGCGGGTAATGAAGCTCGATTCGCGCCACACTAGGGCGACCTGGGTCACATCCGCAATGGGGTCGGCGGGACGGCGACGGTTCGGTCACGGCCGGTCGCCAGGGGTTTGCCGGCAACGGGAAACCTTGGCAGGGTGTGCAGCGCGACTGCGTACGGTGGCGGGCGTCGCTCCGCGCCACGCGGCGCGACCTGCGGGCGGACGTGCCCTTCGTTCCGGCGACGACGAGGAGGTGACCGGGCGTGCGCAACGGTCCGGTGGCGGTACGGGGCCTCTTCCAGCGGTCGCCGGTGGTGCTGCTCAGCGCCGCGCTCGCGCTGCTGCTGGCCGGCTGGGCCACGGCGGCGTACCTGCGGTCCGACCGCAGCGTCCCGGAGTGCGTGGAGCGGGTCCAGCTCCGCGTCGCCGCGGCCCCGGTGATCGCGCCAGCCCTGGACCGCATCGTCCGGGCCAGCGTCGGCACGCAGCCCTGCGTCACGATCTCCGTGCAGGCCCAGGAGTCCGGCGCCGTCGCCGCGCAGGTGGCCGAGGGCGTGGACGTCGCCGACGCGTGGGTGCCGGAGTCGACGTTCTGGCTGCTCCGGGCCCGCGCGGCCGGCGCCTTCGAGGTGCCCGCGCAGGGCACGTCGGTGGCGAGCACGCCGGTCGTGCTCGCGGTGGCCGATTCGGCGGCGCGCCGGCTGGGGTGGCCGGCGAGGCAGCTGACCTGGCGCTCCACCGTCGGTCCGAAGGCCGCCGCCGTCAAGGTGGGGCTGCCCGACCCGGCCGTCGACCCGGTCGGGGTCGGGGCCGTACTCGGGGTGCGCGGCCTGGCCGCCGGGGAGGACGACCCGGCCGGGACGGTCGCCGCGGTGCTGCGCCGGCTCGCCGACCGGACGTTCACTCCCCCCGCGGGCGGGACGCTGCCGGTCGGGTCGGCCCTGCCGGGCAAGGCCGACGCCGTGGCCACCAGCGAGCAGGCCATGCTCGTGCACAACGCGCTGGCCGGCGACGACAAGCTGGTCGCGGCGTACCCGGAGGTGGCGGTCCCCGCGCTGGACCTGCCGTACGTGGTGCTGCCCGCCGCCCTCGGTCCGGTCCGGGACGCCGCCGCGCGCTTTCTGACCAACCTGCACACCGTCGAGGCGCGGGACCTGCTCAGCGGGTACGGCTTCCGCACCGCAGCCGGTTTCCCGCCGGCGATCCCCCGCGACGGCCGGCTGTCGCCGGAGGTACGCCAACCGGTGCCGCTGCCCGCCGACGAGGTCGTCACCGAGGCGCTGACCGGGTGGAGCGGCGTGCAGCGCAGTGCCCGCATCCTCACCGTGCTGGACATCTCCGGCTCGATGGCCGCCCAGGTGCCCGGCTCGGACGAGACCCGGCTCGAGGCCACGCTCAAGGCGGCCCGGGAGGGCTCCGGCCTGCTGCTCGACAACAGCGAACTCGGCGTGTGGGTCTTCTCCACGAAGGTCGACGGCGACCGGGACCACCAGGAGATCCTGCCGGTCGCGCCGTTGGACCCGACGCAGCGGGAGCGGCTGGTCGAACGGCTGGGCGCCGTCCGCGTGAAGCCCCAGGGCGGCACCGGCCTGTACGACACGACGCTGGCCGCGTACCGGGACGCACGGCGGTACTGGACACCCGGGCGGATCAACCTCGTGCTGATCATGACCGACGGGCGCGACGAGGACGGGGAGAGCATCGGCCGGGCCCGGTTCCTCACCGAGCTTGCCGAGTTGCAGGATCCGCGCCAGCCGCTGCCGATCGTCTTCATCGGGCTGGGTAAGGACATCGACGCCGATGACCTCAAGTCGATCGTCAAGGTCACCGGCGGGCGGGTCTTCAGCACCGACGAGCCCAGCGGCATCCGCCAGATCTTCTTCTCCGCGCTCGCGGATCTGAGCTGCCTTCCCCCGGAGTGCCGACGGTGAACCCGCACCCTTCCCGGCCCCGACACCCCGGCGGCCCGGTGCGCCGGGCCGTCCGGTCCGTCTGCGGGGCGCCGGGCACGGCCCTGTCGCTGCTGCTGCTCACCGTGCTCGCGTTCGTGCAGCGACCCGGTCAGGTCACCTTCGACACCAAGCTCGACCTCGCCGCGAACCCGGTGCACTTCATGGCCCGGGCGCTGCACATGTGGAACCCGGAGGCCACCTCGGGGGAGCTGCAGAACCAGGCGTACGGCTACCTGTTCCCGATGGGGCCGTTCTTCGCCGGGGGGCAGTTGCTGGGCATACCGCCGTGGATCACCCAGCGGCTGTGGACGGCGCTGCTCCTCGCCGCCGCGTTCTACGGCCTGCTGTGGCTGGCCCGGGCGCTGGGGGTCGGCACCGAACCGACCCGGTACGCGGCCGCCCTCGGCTACGCGCTGGCGCCCCGAATCCTCACCGAGATCGGCGCGCTCTCCTCCGAGACACTCTCCGCCGCGATGCTGCCCTGGGTGCTGCTGCCGCTGGTCCTGGTACGGCGGATCGGGTCCCCGCGACGGGCCGCCGCGCTCTCCGCGCTGGCCGTGCTCGGCATGGGCGGGATCAACGCGGCGGTGGTGCTGCTCGCCTTGCTGCTGCCCGGGGTCTGGCTGCTCACCCGCCGCTGGGACCGCGAGCACCTGCGGCTGGTGGGCTGGTGGTGCCTCTGCGTCGTCGGGGTCTGCCTCTGGTGGATCGTGCCGCTGCTGCTGCTTGGCGAGTACAGCCTGCCGTTCCTCGACTACATCGAGTCGTCCACCACGACGACCGCCGTCGCCTCGCTCTTCCAGGCGGTGCGCGGCACCAACCAGTGGGTCGCGTACATCGTGCAGGGCGACCCGTGGTGGCCGGCGGGCTGGCTGCTGATCGACAACCCGGTGCTGATGACGCTCACCGCGGTGGTGGCGCTGGTCGGCCTGGCCGGGCTGGCCGGCAACCTGCTGCCCGAGCGCCGGTTCCTGGTGCTGGGCTTCCTCACCGGGCTGACCCTGCTCACCATGGGCTACGTCGGCAGCCTGGACAGCCCGCTCTCGGCGCCGGTGCGGGACCTGCTGGACGGCCCGCTGGCGCCGTTCCGCAACGTGCACAAGCTGGACCCGGTGCTGCGGCTGCCGCTGATGCTCGGCTTCGCGCACGGCGTCGACGCGTGGGCCACCCGGCTGCACCGGGCCGCCGGCCGCCTCTCCCGCCGGCTGCGCCCGCTGGTGTTCGTACCGGTGCTGCTGCTGGTGCTGGGGGCCGCCGCGCCGGCCTGGCTTGGGCAGTTGCGGCCCGGGCCGGGCTGGTCGGATCTGCCGCCGCACTGGCGGGCGGCGGCGACGTGGCTGGCCGAGCGCGACGCGTTGGCCCGCACCCTGATGGTGCCGGGCTCCGGCTTCGGCCAGTACGAGTGGGGGCGTTCCGTCGACGAGCCGCTCCAGGCCCTGGCCGGAGCGCCCTGGGCGGTGCGCCACCAGATCCCGCTCGGCTCGGCGGGCAACACCCGGATGATGGACACCGTCGAGTCCGTCCTGGCCCACGGCCGGGGCTCGGCCGGCCTCGCCGACTTCCTGGCCCGCTCCGGGTTCCGGCATCTGCTGCTGCGCAACGACATCGACCGCACGCAGGTGGACGCGCCGCCGGTGGCGGCACTGCGCCAGGCGCTCGCCGGGTCGCCGGGGATCACGCGGGTCGCGACCTTCGGCAGCACCACCTCCTTCGGCCGTACGCCGGGCAGCCCGGTCGACGAGGCCGCCGGCCCGCTGCCCGCCGTCGAGGTGTACGAGGTGCAGCGCCCGGTGTCGACCGCCTCGGCGGTGCTCGCCGCAGACGTGCCGACGGTCAGCGGCGGGCCGGAGTCACTGCTGCCGCTGCTGGAGCAGGGGCTGGTGGAGCGGGACCGGCCGGTGGTGCTGGCCGGGGACCGGGCCGGCTTCCGCGACGGCGGCGACGAGTCGTGGATCGTGACGGACGGGCTGCGCCGCCGCGAGCGTGACATCGGCCGGGTCCGCGACAACCTCAGCCAGACGTTGACCGCGGCGGAGGCGAGCCGGCAGGGCCGCGTCGCCCTGGACCTGCTGCCGTTCCCCGGTGACCAGCACCAGACGGTCGCCACCTACCAGGGCGTACGCGAGGTCAACGCCTCCAGCGCGATCAGCTTCGTGGACAGCTTCGCCCCCGCCGACCCGTCGCACCTGCCCTTCGCGGCCGTCGACGGCGACGAGCGCACCGCCTGGCACTCGGCGCCCCTGGCCGGGCCCGTCGGTCAGTGGCTGGAGGTGGACCTGGACACACCGCGCGAGGTCGAACGCGTCACGCTCAACTTCGTCGACGACCTCGGGGTGGGGTGGCCGGTGACCCGGTTCCGGCTCACCACGGACCGGGGCTCGGTGGACCACGAGGTCGCCCGGGCGCTGGGGGCGCACTCGTACTACACACTTCCCGGCTCCACGAGCCGCGTACGCGTCACGGTGCTGGCGGTCGCCGGTGGGCGGCTCGACGGCGGGGTCGGCATCCGCGATCTCGTCATCCCCGGCACCGCCCCGCGACGGGCGCTGCGCACCCCGGCCGACATCCCGACCGGCTTCGTCGGACCGGTCGCCTGGTCGTTCAGCCGAGGGCCGGCCGACCGCCCCGCCTGCTTCCCGGTCGCCGCCGCAGGCTCGGACGCCGTGCCGTCGACCGGTTCCGGCCTCCGGCCCGCCGGGACGGTGATCCGGTGCGACCGGTTCCTGGCCCGGGCCGGCGAGGAGCCGCTCGGGGTGGACCGGGTGTTCCAGAGCGCGGCCCCCGGGACGTTCCGGCTGGACATGACCGCCGTGCCCCGGCCCGGCGGGCAGTGGACGCTGTCCGGGGTGCCGGTGCGGGCCACCGCCTCCTCCCACCTGGCCGGCGACGCGGCCGTGGCCGCGTACGCGGCGATCGACGGCGACCCGGGCACGGCCTGGCTGGCCGACAGCGACGACCTGCGTCCCACCCTTCGGCTGAGCTGGTCGGAGCCGCGCCGGATCGCCGAGGTGCGGCTGCGTCCGGCGGAGCTGCCGGTCGGCTCACTGCCGGAATCGGTCGAGGTGCGCACCCCGGGTGCCAACCGGGTGCTGCGGGTCGGCGCGGACGGCGTGGTGCGCTTCCCGGCGGTGCGGACGGACCGGATCGAGGTCGTGGTGCGGGATTCCGCCGAGCGGGTGGCCGACCGGCGGGGTAACGGCTGGACGGCGACCGTGGGGATCGCCGAGGTGCAGATCCCCGGCCTGGAAGACCTGCTCCGCCCGATCGTCGGGGCGACGCGCATCGTCGAGCGGTGCGGGTCGGGGCCCGCCGTCGAGCTGGACGGACTCCGCTACGACACGTCAGTCGCCGGAACCCTCGCCGACGTGCTCGACGGCCGGCCGCTGCCGGTCACCGTCTGTGGCGCCACCGGCGCGGTGGTGGACCTCCGGGCGGGCGGGCACCGCCTGGCGACCTCCCCGTCGAACGGGTTCATCGTGCAGGACGCCGCGCTGCGTCCGGAGGCGGCGCAGGCCGCGCCCCGGCACCGCGACGTGGCCGTGCTCGACTGGAACCCGACGGATCGGCGGGTGCGGGTGGCGGCCGGCGACACGGCGCTGCTGGTGGTGCCGGAGAACGCGAACGCAGGCTGGACGGCCACCGTGGACGGTCGGCCGCTGACCGCCACCCGGGTCGACGGCTGGCAGCAGGCGTGGGTGCTGCCCGCCGGTGAAGCCGGGGAGGTCCACCTGACGTTCGCCCCGGACCGGACGTACCGGGGTGGGCTGGTGGCGGGGGCGGCGACGGCGTTCGGGGTGCTGCTGCTGGCGCTGCTCCCCGTACGGCGACGCACGGTGGCCGACGCCCTGCCACCCCTGTCGGTGACGGTTCCGGCGGAGGGGCCCGTCTGGGCGACCGCCGTCCTGCTGGTGGTGCTGCTCGCCGTGCTGGGCGGCGTACTGCCGGTGGCCAGCGTGCTGGCCGCGATGCTGCTGCGGCAGCTCACCCGCCGGGCTCTTCCGGTGGTGGTGTTCGGCGCGCTGAGCTTCGCCACCGTGACCACGGTGGCCGGCCGGTTGCAGGGCCACGGGCAGGAGTGGGCGTACGGCCCGTGGGTGCAGGGGGCGATGCTCGTCGCCGTCGGGGCGGTGGTCGCCGCGGTGCTTCCCGTGCCCGGCGTCGCGCCGGAGGGCGCGGCTCGGCCGGCGGAGGTCCCCCGCGCGAGGACGGGTACGGCCGACGCGGATGATGTGACGCCGAGCGCCAGGGACGGGCGGCCGGCCGTAGCCACGGAACGGGACGAGGACGGGACGGTGGCGTGATGAGCGCAGCGCAGGACGGAACGGGGCGGGCGGCGCGTCGCCGGTTCGCCACGCTGGGCAGGTCGGTGGCCCTGTTCCGGGCCTTCCTGGTCGAGCAGAGCGACCCGGACCACTTCTACGGCCTGCTCGCTCAGGACTCCGTACGCCAGGTGTCCGGCTACGTTCCGCTCGCCGGCCGGACGGTGCTCGACGTCGGCGGCGGCCCCGGCTACTTCGCGGCGGCCTTCCGGGCCGCCGGTGCCCGCTACGTGGGGCTCGACCCCGACGTGGGCGACTTCTCGGCGGCCGGGGACGCGGTCGCCGGCATGCTGCGGGGCAGCGGTACGGCCCTGCCGGTGCGCTCCGGCGGCGTGGACGTGACGTTCTCGTCGAACGTGCTGGAGCACGTCGCGGAGCCGACCCGAATGCTCGACGAGATGGTCCGGGTGACCCGGCCGGGCGGGGTGCTCTTCGTGTCGTTCACCCCCTGGTTGTCGCCGTGGGGCGGGCACGAGACCGCCCCCTGGCACTATCTCGGTGGCGACCGGGCCCGGCGGCGCTACGAGCGCCGTAACGGCCGCCCTCCGAAGAACCGGTTCCGGGAGACGCTCCACCCGACCTCGATCGCCCAGACGCTGCGCTGGGCACGGGGCAACGCCGAGGTGGAGCTGCTCGACGCACTGCCGCGCTACCACCCCTGGTGGGGGCGGTGGGTCATCCGGATTCCCGGCGTCCGGGAGGTCGCCGCGTGGAACCTCCTGCTCGTCCTGCGTCGGACCGGTGCGGAACCGGGCGGCGCGGCGGAAAAAACAGAGCTGGCCGGGGGTCGCGTCGCTATGTGACTTGGTAGTAACCTCGCGGCCAACTCTCATCGACAGCGGCGAAAATTAGGTCCTCCGGGGAGGAAACATGAAGCACCGCGCCATAGGTGCCGTGCTGTTCGGCAGCGGCATCCTGCTCCTGGCGCTTGCCGCCGGGCTTGTGTTCGTGGTCAAGCCGGCGATGTCCAAGTTGCCCTACGATCTGGAGGCGTCGACTTCGGTCGCCGAGGCGAAGGGTGCCACCTTCCTCCAGATCACCAACGGCAAGATCGCGATCAACCGCCGCGACCTCAAGTCCACCGTCCGCGTCTCGCCCGACGCGAAGACGACCGGTGAACTCTCCGGTGACCTCGACGGCAAGGCCGTCGTCTGGCAGGTCGGGCAGACCGTGGAGCGGACGGATTCCAAGGAGCTGGTCAGCGCGTACGGCCTGGCGCTGGCCCTGGACCGGGTCTCCGGTTCCGCGCTCGACTGGAACAACCAGTACCTGGACGACACCGGTACGCGGGAGAAGGTGCAGTTCTCCGGCCAGATGTACAAGTTCCCGTTTGGCGCGGAGAAGAAGACCTACCAGATCTACGACCGTGACCTGCGGGACGTGCGGCCGGCGGAGTTCAAGGGCACCGAGGACATCAAGGGTGTCGAGTCCTACCGCTACGAGCAGGTGATCACCGACGAGCAGCTGAACCTGGCGGCCGAGCGGGTCAAGCTGTTGCTCGGCACGCTCGCGCCGGGTGCGACCAGCGGCAAGGTCGTCTACAGCAACACCCGTACCGTCTGGATCGACCCGGTGACCGGCTCGTTCCTCAAGGTGCGCGAGGTGCAGCGCAAGACGCTGGTGCCGGACATCGGCGCGCCGGCCACGCTGCTGGACGCCGACTTCTCGTACAACGAGGAGACCATCGCCGCCTCGGTCAAGCGGGCGGAGGAGAGCCGGCAGAAGCTCACCCTTCTCGGCGTGTGGGCGCCGATCGGCCTGGTGCTGCTGGGCCTGATCCTGGCGTCGGCCGGTGTGCTGGTGGCCCGGCGGGGCGCGGCCCAGCCGGCCGCGGAGCCGCGCCACCGGGCGGACGTGACGGCCGAGCAGCCCGCCGTCCCGGGTCGCTGAGCGACTGAGGATCCCCGGTGTCGACGAAGTGGCGTGATCCGGTGGCGCCGGGTCTGACGCCAGCAGCGGGTCAGGTTGAGGTTGACCAGCGCTGACCGTCGTGCGAAGGGGTGGACCGGGGCGGTCCGCCCCTTCGCCGTCTGCGGTGCGCGACGACCCCGTTACTAAATCGTGATGCATCGATTGACCACTACTCATGGTGATCGGTCCATGCGGCATATGTCTGGCATGGTCGCTTCATCTGGGCGTCAGCGGGTCGACGTCGTCCACTTTGGGTCACCGGGGTGCCTCCTCGTGCGGATCGGGAGCCGCCTGCGGGTGGCCGGGGGCTTGTGGGCCGTGGCGCGCAGGAGCAGCATCATCGGCACACTCGTTACCCGCTGGTAACAGGGGCGAGGGCAGGTGCGGGGCCGCCACGTCGCCGACCGGCCGTCTGCGCGACATCGCCGAGGAGGAGACCCGTGCAGGATCGGTTCGACAACCAGGGCCATACCCGGTGGCAGCGCTTCGCGGCGATGCTCCCAGCCGGTTCCGCCAGGATGCCGGACGCCGGTCCCGTCCCGTCTCCCCTGTCCGACGCTCCACCCGCCGAACCGGCCCCGGTCGACGCCGTCCCTGCCGGACCAGCGCCGGTCGAGTGGGTCCCGGTCGACGCCGGACCGATGCCGGTCGGTGCCGTGTCCGCCGAGTCGCTGTCGGCGCGCGCCGGGTGGGCCCGGCCGATGGCGGTGGAAGCCGGACCGGTCGACGGGCCCTCCCGGTCGGGCGGCGGGCGGCGCGGCCACAGCTCGTACGCGGTGCTTCCGGTGCTGCTCGGCCTGGCGGCCGCCGTGGCCCTCACCGCCCCCGGCCCGACGCCGGTGGGTGCGGCCGCGTCGTTGGCTCCCGCCTGCCCGACCACGACTCCCGGTCCGAGCGGGACGCCGCCGGCCCCGGCCGGCACGTTGAGCGCGTCGGCCGCCGCCCCGGTCGTTCCCAGCCCGTCGCCCTCGCGAGGCGGCATTCTGGACGGCGTCGGGCAGCTCTTCGACGGCGGTCGGGACGACGACGAGAAGGCAGCCGCAGGGGCGACGCTGTCGGCCACGCCGAGCCTCGGCCCCACGCCGACCGCCAGCGGCACACCGACCGTCAGCCCGAGCGTCCGCCCCACCCCGACCGGACAGCCCGGCGAGCAGCCGACCGACCCCGACCATGGGTGCGTCCCGGCCGGTCCGAAGCCGAGCCCGATCGGGGAGACGCCGCCGGGCGAGCCCCTGCCGCGGATCGCCCCCGATCCCGGGCAGCCGGTGGTGGCGGCGGTTCCGTCGAAGCTCACCGGCTCGAAGGTGACGATGTACGGGCTGCGGTTCGAGGGCATCGTCGACCTGCCCACCGCCGAGGGCAGTCTGCGGGCCCTGAAGTTCACGATGGACCGGGCGGTCACCGACGACTTCCTGCTCCGCGCGCCCGGACCGGCCGGCCGGACGATGCGCTTCGCCACGGACGAGCTGACGGTGCGGGGCGACGTCGCCTTCTACGCCACCCGCTTCGTCGGGCGGCTGCTCGGCGTCGAGATCACCCTGACGCCGGACCTGCCGCTCCCCGACGGCCTCCCGGTCACGTCACCGGTGCCGGTCACCTTCACCGACCCGGCCATGGACCTGGCGTACGTCAGCAGCGACGCGCTGACCGCCCAGCCGGCGCTGAAGCTGACCCTTCCCTGACCGCACTCCCCACCACCCGGTGCGGGGCCGGTGTCCCTCCGGCCCCGCACCGCCCACCTCAGAGGCGGGCGAGCGCCTTGCGCAACGGGTCGAGCCCCAGCGAGCCGAGGTCGAGCGCCTGGCGGTGGAACTCCCTGAGGTCGAAGTCGGCGCCCTTGCGCGCCTTCGCCTCGTCACGGGCCTGGAGCCAGATCCGCTCGCCCACCTTGTAGGAGGGGGCCTGCCCCGGCCAGCCGAGGTAGCGGTTCAGCTCGAAACGCAGGTTCTCCTCCGGCACCCGGCAGTGCGCCCGCATGAACTCCCAGCCCAGCTCCGGCGTCCAGCGCTCGCCGGGGTGGAAGCCGAACGGGTTGTCCTTCGGGATCTCCAACTCCAGGTGCATGCCGATGTCGACGATCACCCGGGCGGCCCGGAACGCCTGCCCGTCGAGCATGCCGAGCTTGTCGCCCGGGTCCTCCAGGTAACCCAGCTCGTCCATCAGCCGCTCCGCGTAGAGCGCCCAGCCCTCGCCGTGCCCGGAGACCCAGCAGAGCAGGCGCTGCCAGCGGTTGAGCAGCTCGGCCCGGACGGCCGTCTGCGCGACCTGGAGGTGGTGACCCGGCACGCCCTCGTGGAAGACGGTGGTCACCTCGCGCCAGGTGGAGAAGTCGGTGACGCCCTGCGGCACCGCCCACCACATCCGGCCGGGGCGGGAGAAGTCCTCGCTCGGACCGGTGTAGTAGATCGCGCCGTCGCTGGTCGGGGCGAGGCAGCACTCGATGCGGCGTACCTGCTCCGGGATGTCGAAGTGGGTGCCGTGCAGGTCGCCGATGGCCTTGTCGGCGAGCGCCTGCATCCAGTCCCGGAACGCCTCCTTGCCCCGGATCGTCCGGGCCGGGTCGGCGTCCAGCGCCGCGACCGCCTCGTCGATGGTGGCGCCGGGGCCGACGATCCGGCCGGCCACCGCGCGCATGTCGGCCTCCAACCGGGCCAGCTCCTCGAACCCCCAGGCGTACGTCTCGTCGAGGTCGACCCTGGCGCCGAGGAAGTACTGCGAGGCCAGCTCGTAGCGCTCGCGACCCGCGGCCTGCTTCTCCCGGCCGAGCGGGGCCAGCTCGGTGCGGAGGAACTGGCCGAACTCGGCCGTCGCCGCGGTGGCCGCCGCCGCACCCCGCCGCAGCTCGGCGCCGAGGGTGCCGTCGGCGCCCAGCCGCTCGACCAGCCCGTGGAAGAAGTTGTCGCCGTCCGGGTCGACCCAGATGTCGCACTGCTTGGCGACCTCGACGAGCTGGACCCGGGCACTGACGTGGCCGGCGGCGGCCGCCTCGCGCAGCGTCGCCTTGTAGCCCTCCAGGGTGCTCGCGAAGCGGTTGAGCCGGGCCGCCACGTGGGCCTTGGCGTCGTCGCCCTCGGTCGGCATCAGGTCGAAGACCATGCGGACCTCGTGCAGACCGCTGGAGATCACGTTGACCTCGCTGCTCGCCTCTCCGGCGTCGTAGCGGGCGAGGTCCAGGCCGAGGCGTTCCTGCATGGCCTCCTTGGCGGTGCGCTCCGCCTCCGACTCCGGCTCGGTCACGTCCAGGTCGGCCAGCGTCTGCCGGGTCAGCTCCGCCCGGGCCGTGTAGCCGTCGGGCGACAGGTCGTCGAGCTGGTCGTCGTAGCCGGCGATGCCGACGTAGGTGGCGCCGATCGGGCTCAGCGGCGCCCAGTCGGCCACGTAGCGGTTCGCGAGGTCATCGATTCGTCCCACGCTGCGACCCTACGTGAGGGCACCGCCAGGTTGTCGAACGCGTTCTGCGTGTTCAGGGCAGCAGGTCGGCGGGGTCGAAGTCGATCGGGAACGGCAGGTCGGCCGAGAGCCGTCGACCGCCGACCGCCCTGGCGACGGTGTCGTAACCGCCGAACTTGCCGACGGTGAAGAGCTCCGCCTGGGCATGCCCCAGCCGGCGGGAGAGCTCGACCCGCAGGAAGTACGGCACCCGTCCCTCCGCGCACCGCATCGGCTTGTCGACGAAGTCCTGCCGGCGGCTGCCGGGCGAGACGAACTCCACCGCCATCGTGCAGAGGTGGGCCGGGATCCACCGGTCCTCCTCGTCGGTCTTCGGCAGCGCGTGCAGGACGGTGACGTCGGGCTGGATCCAGCGCCGCGGCGAGAAGGTCAGGTTCACCTGCCCGAACACGTAGAACCCGTGGGTCTCCGCGGCGGGTGACAGAAGGCGGGCGAGCTTTATCTCGCCGTAGCTGTTCGTGCCGACCTCGGCGGGCGTCATGACCAACCTCCCGTCGATGCACTCGTAGCGCGCATCGGGTAGCCCCGGCAACGGGAGGTACCGGTCGGCGAACTGGGTCGTCCACATGCCGTCGAGGTCGACGAGCGGGTCGAAACGCATCGGCATCGCCACGGCGTGCACCTCCTCCAGGTGGTCAACGCGTCACCAGCGTAGGCGGTTCCTGTGGTGGTCGACACGGCGTGGAGGAAGTCGCAGGACTTCGTCGTACGGCTGCGGCAGAGTGTCAGGGGTGACAGTGGATTCCACTCCTGACCGGGCGGCGCTGCGGAGCTGGCTGCCCGGGTTCCTCGCACTGGCCGCCATCTGGGGCTCCAGCTTCCTGTTCATCAAGATCGGCATCGGTGAGCTGCACCCGCTGCACCTCACCCTCTACCGGGTCGGCGCCGGCGCGGTGACCCTGCTGGTGGTGCTCGCCGTGCTCCGCGACCGGCTGCCCGCCGAGCCCCGCGTCTGGGCGCACCTGACCGTGGTCGCCGCGTTCGGCGTCGCCGTGCCGTTCACCCTCTTCGGCTACGGCGAGCAGCGCGTCGAGTCGATGCTCGCGGGCATCTGGAACGCCACCACCCCGCTCATCGTGCTGCCGCTCGCCGTGCTGGTGTTCCGCACCGAGCGGCTGACCGCACGCCGGGCGGTCGGGATGACGCTGGGCTTCGCGGGGGTGCTGGTGGTGCTCGGGGTCTGGCAGGGCGTGGGCGGGGCGCACTTCACCGGGCAGCTCATGTGCCTGGGCGCGGCCGCCTGCTACGGGGTCGCCATCCCGTACCAGAAGAAGTTCGTCGCGGGCAGCGCGCACTCCGGGCTCTCCCTCTCGGCGGCGCAGCTGCTGGTCGCGACCGCCCAGCTCGCGGTCGTCGCGCCGCTGGTGGCCGGGGCGCCCCCGGCGCCGACCGGTCTCTCGGCCGAGGTGCTCGCCAGCGTGCTCGCGCTCGGCGCGCTCGGCACCGGCCTGGCCTTCGTCATCAACCTGCGCAACATCCGGCTCGCCGGGGCGAGCACCGCCTCCACCGTGACCTACCTGGTGCCGGTGTTCGCGGTGCTGATCGGCGCCCTGGCCCTCGACGAGCGGCTGACCTGGCACCAGCCGGTGGGCGCGCTCGTCGTGCTGTTCGGCGTCGCCGTCTCCCAGGGCCTGATCGGCCGCCGGCCCGCACCCGTCGACGTCGCCGGGCCGGCGGGCCGCCGCGAGGGCACCGCCCAGAAGGTACGCCGGCAGGCGGGTCAGCCGGTGGCGTGAGCGCGGGCCCAGTCCACCAGCCGGTCGGCGTCCCACGTGTTGACGACCCGGTCGGCGGGCACCCCGCACAGGGCGGCGCGCTCGCAGCCGAACCGCTGCCAGTCGAGCTGGCCGGGCGCGTGCGCGTCGGTGTTGACGGCGAAGTCGCAGCCCGCCTCCAGCGCCCGGCGGATCAGCCGCTTCGGCGGGTCCTGCCGCTCCGGCCTTGAGTTGATCTCGACGGCCACCCCGTGCTCGGCGCAGGCGGCGAAGACGGCGTCGGCGTCGAAGTCGCTCTCCGCCCGGGTACGCGGCCGGTGCGCCCGGTCGCCCGGCCCCTTCACCCCGGCGGGCCGGGACGACACCATCCGCCCGGTGCAGTGGCCGAGGATGTCCAGGTGCGGGTTCGCGATCGCGGTCAGCATCCGCCGGGTCATCTTCGCCCGGTCGTCGTTCAGGCCGCTGTGCACCGAGCCGACCACCACGTCGAGGCGGGCCAGCAGCTCCTCGTCCTGGTCGAGCGACCCGTCGGCGAGGATGTCCACCTCGATGCCGGTCAGGATCCGGAATCCCTCCGGCAGCGCCTCGTTGACCTTCGCCACGTGGTCGAGCTGCTGGCGCAGCCGGTCGGCGGTCAGTCCCCGGGCCACCTTCAGGCGGGGCGAGTGGTCGGTCAGCACCACGTACTCGTGGCCCAGCTCGACCGCCGCGAGCGCCATCTCCTCGATGGGTGAGCCGCCGTCGGACCAGTCGGAGTGGGTGTGGCAGTCACCGCGCAGCGCGGTACGCAACGCGGTGGCCGCCTCGTCCAGGTCCGTGCCCTCCGTGGCGAGCAGCCGCCGCAGGTAGACCGGCTCCTCGCCGGCGAGCGACTCGGCCACGCAGCGGGCGGTGACGTCGCCGACCCCGGACAGCTCGGTGAGCTTGCCGGTGCGAGCCCGCTCGGCCAGCTCCCTCCCCGGCAGCGCGCCGAGGGCCGTGGCCGCCGAGCGGAACGCCCGGACCCGGTAGGTCGCCTCGTTCGCCCGTTCCAGGAGGAAGGCGATCCGGCGCAGGTCGGCGATGGGGTCCCGGGCGCTCATGCCATGGAAAATACGCCTCCGCGCCGCCGGTCGCGGGACGACCGACGGCGCGGAGGGCCATGGAATCAGCGGAGGGCCACGGAATCAGGAGTGCGGCAGCTTCACCAGCGACCTGTCGCCGATGCCGAGGGTGGTCGGGTTGTTCCCGATCGCCGACCAGACCTCCACCCGCACGGTGCCGTTCGACAGGTTGCCGAGGGCGCCGGTGGCGGAGTGCAGGCCGCTCTGCTGGGTGTAGCGCTCGTACCCGGGAACCGGGTCGGTGGCGAAGTAGCGGTACGTCTCCACCCGCTCCCAGCTGCCGTTGCCGGTCAGGTCGTAGGAGACCCGCACCTGCACCCCGTTGCCGACCGCGTTGCCGGCGTCGAGGAACAGGTCGAACGTGGTCTGGCCGCCGGCGTACGCCAGATCCAGGCCCGTCGCGGTGAACACCTGCGGGTTGCTCGGCGTTCCGTCGTGGTTCGCGCCGCCCGCGCCGGCCACCGTGACGGTCGCGGGGCTGCCGGCCGCGGCCAGTCCGCCGCCCGGCAGCAGGTACCGGGTGGGGAAGTCCGCCGGCGGCGGGGTGGTGGGCGGCGGGGTCGTCGGCGGAGCCGTGGTGGGCGGGGCCGTCGTCGGCGGAGCCGTCGTGGGCGGGGTGGTCGTGGGCGGCGTCGTGCCGCTGACCCCGCCGGTCGCGGTGCCACCGCTCCAGGTGTGCGCCCCGCTGGTCGCCGTCTTTCCGGCGGGCACGGCGAGCCGGGTGCCGTCGGAGAACGTGACCGTCAGCGGTACGGCGGTGATGTTGCTCGCCACGTAGGTGCGCGCGCCGTTGCGCTGGAACACCGCCGCCAGCGGGTGGTTGGCCGTGACCGGGGTGTGCACCGTCCCGAGGGCCGCGAGGTTGCGGATCCAGTGGAAGGTGTGCGCCCGGCTCTCGCCCTCCTCCGGCGTGTACCCGGGGTTCGCGCGCAGCTTCGTCAGTGCCGCGTCCGGGTCGCCGAGCGCCAGGAACTGCCAGAGGATGTCCTGCCACACCGTCGGTTCGCCGCCGTTGTTGCGCACCAGTTCCTGGTAGTTGGCGCGGTTGGACGCCGGGTACTGCCCGAGGTAGAGGTGCCCGCCCGTGACCGGGAGCATGTTGATGCCCTGGATCATCTCCGGGTCGGCGCTGAACCAGGTGGCGTACGCGCCGCCGTCACCCCAGACCATGCCGACCGTGGAGTGCCCGAACGCCGCCGGGTAGTTCTCGTTCGTCACGTCGAACCAGTACTCGTGGATCGCCGCGGCCTGGGTGGTGTGGATGAAGATGCCGGCGTCGCGTACGGCGGTGTTGCCGGTCGCCTGCCCCCACTGGATGAGGGCGTTGGCGAAGTTCATTCCCTCGGACGAGGACTCCTGGTTGTTGCCGGCGTGGAACGAGCCGTGTCCGGCGGCCCAGTCGTGCCCGGCGTAGATGTCGAAGTCGCGCAGGTACGGGAAGCGGTTGTCGGTGCGGTCGTAGTTGTTCGCGTCCCGGATCAGCAGGTCGATCATGCCGCCGTACTGGTCCTGCCGGGCCCAGGCCGGGTCGAACTTGGCCAGTGTGGCGGCGGCGGCGATGTAGTAGCCGTAGTGGAAGTGGTGGTCGTTGAGTTCCTGGTCGGAGCCGTACGACGCCGGGTAGCCGATCAGGGTGCCCCAGTTGCGGTCGTAGTGGAAGACCTTCGAGGCCTCCCCGGGTGAGGCGGTGAGCCAGTCGGTGAGCGTGCTCCGGATGGCGTTCAGCGCTGCGGTACGGGTCTCGGCGTCGCCCACCTGGTCGGCGATCTCGGCGATCCGGGCGGCCCGGCCCAGGCCCTTGCCCGTCCAGTAGGTGTCGCCGCCGCGCTGGTCCATCGGGTTGCCCCGGACGGCCGCCAGGTGGTTGCGCAGCGTGGTCAGGTCCTCCCCGGTGCCGGTCGCCACGGCGGGCACCTCCGGCAGTACGCCGTTGAACTTCATCGAGGTGCGGAACGAGTCGACGCCGGCGAGGACCTTCATCCGGCCGCGCGCCGACGGGTAGGTGAGCGCCAGCGGGGTGGAGCCGGTCAGCGACCGCCACTGGTGCGGGTAGAGGCTGACGACCGTCCGGTTGGCGGTGCCCTCCCGGGCGGTCGTGGTGAAGGCGTACGTGGTGTTGACGGTGCTGGTCGCCTGGTCGTAGGCGTACGAGACGCGGGTGCCGGTCACGTGGGCGTGGGCGTACCGGCCGTAGGTGGTGGCCAGTTCGGCGCGGGACGCGGCGTCGGTGCTCGGCGTGCTGGGCAGCAGGGCGACCGAGAAGTAGCCCTTGCCGGCCAGGGTGGAGGTGATCCGTCCACCGTTGACGGACCAGGTGGCGCCGGTGGGCGCGTACGCGACGTAGTCGTGCCCCCGGACGGTGAAGCCGATCGTGGCGCCGCTGTTCGACCAGACCGTGGCGCCGCCACCGGTGGCGTTGATCAGCGCGTCGCCGCCGCTGGCGCGGAAGTACGAGATCGGCAGGCCGTGGCCGATGGTGGCGCGCAGGGTTCGGGCGCCGTCGTTCCAGTACGGGGTGACCGTCCAGTCGGTCCAGCCGTCGACCTTGACGACGGGGGCGCCGAGCGCGGCGAGGCCGACGCGGATGTCCTCGGAGTAGGAGTACTTGAACTCGCCGACCCCGGTCGCGGTGCCGGTGATCGTGGGGGTGGAGGTGGCCGAGAGGCCGAGGCCGTCGCCGAAGGCCTGGTAGGAGACGGGGTGCGCGTGCAGCGGCTCGCTGTAGGAGCAGTTCGTCCGCTTCCACAGCAGTGACGACCACCAGTCGTTGGTGGGGATCGGCCCGGGGGGCGCGTCGGCGGTGGCGAACTGCCGGGGGTTGGTGGTCATGTCTCCGCAACCGCTGGGCAGGGGGCCCACGCGGTCGGTGGTGTAGCTGCCGGCGCCGACGGTGGCGGCCTGGGCGGGGGTGGTGGTCACGACGGCGAGGCCGCCGAGGACGAGGGCGAGGGCGGAGGTGGCCGCCACCGCCCAGGTGCGGCGTGTCGCAGGAGGTGTCACAGTGCCTCCGGTCGGGTGGCGCCGGTCGGGGACGGGCGCGTTTTACGGCGAATTGTGAGGAAAGTTGCTTGAGAGAGCGCTCTCTTGAAGCGGGACGCTAGCCCAGCGGCGAGACTTTCGTCAATGTTTCCCAGCGATGAAGCGCTGATGACGACAAACCGGAGCGGGTCGTCAGGCGGTCGGCGGCGCCTTCGGGCAGCCGTGCCGGCGGTGCCAGGCGGCCACCTCGGCGGCCGGTTCCTTGTTGCCCTTGCGCCGCCACGAGTTCAGGTACGGCGCCGGCCAGACCACGCCCCGGCGGATCCACCAGCCGTCCCGGCCCGTGCACGGCGGAGAGATGCCGAAGTGCAGGTGGCACACGTTGTTTGCGTTCCCGGTCCGGCCCACCTCGCCGAGCCGCTGCCCGGCGCGCACCCGCACCCCGGCGTCGATGCCGTCGGCGACGCGGCGCAGGTGCGAGCCGTAGTAGCGCACCCCGTCGTCGCCGAGCAGCGACACCGACAGCCCGCCGTTGTGCGGCCCCCGCGGCCCGCGCCTGTCGAACCGGTCGACCCGGCTGACCTCCAGCAGGACGCCGTCGGTCACCGCCACGACCGGCTCGCCGCAGTCGGCGAAGATGTCCGTCCCCGGGTAGGCCGAGTGGGTCGGGTGGTAGGCGACGTTCGCCGCGCGTACCGGGAAGACGTGCGGCAGCCCGGCGCGGGTCGGCGCGGTCGACGGACCGGTCGGGGCGGCGGCGCTGGTCGGGGTGGGAGCGCCGGTCGGGGTGACGGCCGGCGGCGCGGGCTGCCCGGCCGTCGCCGGCAGGCTCGGCCGGGGTGCGCCGGGCGTCGTTCCGGGCCGCGTCGTCGCGCAGCCGGCGGCCAGCACCGGCACCAGCACCAGCAGGACCGGGTACGCCGGACGCGCGCGGCGTCCGATCGTCGGCGAGGGCATCCGGTCATCCTCGCAGAGTCGGTACGGTGGTGGAGGTGCGCGGCAGAAGGGGAGGGGTCGA
This sequence comes from Micromonospora sp. NPDC049060, assembly GCF_040649055.1. Classification (NCBI taxonomy): domain Bacteria; kingdom Bacillati; phylum Actinomycetota; class Actinomycetes; order Micromonosporales; family Micromonosporaceae; genus Micromonospora; species Micromonospora sp. NPDC049060. Next base: position 54,287 of record NZ_JBEZEV010000019.1, on the reverse strand, counting down.
TGACGACCGGACGGTACGCCTTCCCGCCCGAGCCGGACGCCGGGTTCCGGCCGGCGCCACGGGTCCCCTCGGGGCTCTTCCCGTCCGCGCCGCCGTCCCAGCCCACCTACCGCGAGCCGCACCCGGTCACCGGCGCGGGCGTCGCGTCCGGCGCCGCTGTGGCGACCGTCTGGCTGCTCCTGTTCGGCCTGCTCGGCCGCAGCGTGCCCGGGTACGCCTGGTGGACGCTGCTGGCCGGCGGCCTGGCCTGGCTGGCCGCGCTGCTGCTGGTCCGCGCGGGCGACCGGGGCGTGGCCACCGGCATCGCGATCGTCACCGCCGGCGGGTGGAGCATCGCCGCCGCCATCGTGGCGGTGCGGTGGGCGTCGAGCGGGGACTGGCCGCTCTGGTGAGCCCGGTCCGGCCCGTCCCGCCCAGCGGCGACCCGCCTACCGGCGCCCGTTGCGGCGGGCCCGTGGCTGCGCTGCGTCGCGGGCCGGCTGCGCAGCGAATCCTGCCTTGACGTGGCCGCCCGAACTCGGCACCCTCGGCGTTATGGCCTGGACCACTCCGCGGCTCGATCCCGAGCGCAGCCGCCGTCGCCAGCAGCTCCTCGCCGAGTTGGCGGGCGCCCGGGCGGTACGCCAGCGCGTACGGCCGCAGCGGGTGCGCAGCGAGCGCCTGCGGGAGCTGATCGCCACCCGCCGCCGGGTCTCCGGCTGACGAACGGCAGACTTTCCCCAGGATTGACCGGCCCTTCGGGGCGTTGACCGGTCGCCTGCCGACCCGACCGGCTAACGTGCACGCGTAACGGGTCGGCCTGCCGAGGCTCTTTTGGGGGAACCGTGTCGTACTTCGCTGCGGCCGTCGTACGTGACGACAGCGGTTGGACGGCCGCCGAGGTGAACCTGCGGGGGGTCACCGACATCGAGGACGTCGCCGACCGGCTGCGCGACGTCGACTCCGACGCCGACCTGTCGCTGCTCTTCGTCGAGGCCGACGACACGTACCTGGTGATCATGCGCCTGGACGAGGGGGAGGACCTGCGGGTCTTCGGCTCCGACTCGGCCTACGCGGAGGAGTCCCGGCTGGGCGCCCTGCTGGTCGGGGACCTGAAGACCTCGGTGACCGGGCTCGACGACACCGACGAACCGCGCCCGTCCGGCCGCGGCGACGACGACACCGAGCAGCCCGCCGTCGACCCCGAGGCCGACCCGGTCGGCGAGGCGGACCTGCTGGCCGACCTGGGCATCCCCGCGCAGAAGCTGCTCAACCTCTGCGCGCAGGAGGGCATGATGCCGGGCGACGTCACCGCCGAGGTGTGCCAGGTGCTCGGCTGCGCCGACGAGGTCGAGGAACTGCGTGAGGTCTGAGCCGTCCGGGCCCGGCCGGGCCGGTACGGGCGGCGCCGAGCCGGCCGACGCCACCGATCCGGCGCTGGGCACCGTACGCCCTGGTCAGCCGACCCCCGGCGCGGCGGGCCGGGTCGGGCCCGGCGCCCACGAGGGGCTGGCCGAGCCGGATGGCGCCGGCCGGCGGCAGCGGCACGAGCTGTGGATGCGGCGGGCCCTGGCGGTCGCCGTGACCGGCCCCGACAGCCCCGCGGACACCGGCCCCGACGCTGCCGACGACATCCCGGTCGGCGCCGTGCTCTACGGGCCGGACGGCGCCGAACTGGCGATCGGGCGCAACGAGCGGGAGTTGACCGGTGACCCGACCGCGCACGCCGAGGTGCTGGCGCTGCGCCGGGCCGCCGGACGGCTCGGCCGCTGGCGGCTCGACGGCTGCACCCTGGTCGTCACCCTGGAACCCTGCACGATGTGCGCGGGTGCGCTGGTGCTGGCCCGGGTGTCCACAGTGGTCTTCGGCGCCTGGGAGCCCAAGACCGGGGCCGCCGGGTCGCTGTGGGACGTGCTGCGCGACCGCCGGCTCAACCACCGGCCGGAGGTCTACGGCGGCATCCTGGAGTCGGAGAGCGCCGCCATCCTGCGCGCCTTCTTCCGGGTGTAGGGAAGGGCCCCTTCCTGACCCCTCGGGCGGGCCGCCCGGGCTGCGGGGGACGGGCCGGTGATCGGGCTCAGGCGTCGGCCGGGGCGGGCCGGAGCAGGGTCGCGGCGACCGCGCGGGCGGTGTCGGTCCAGGGGGCGGGGCGCAGGGTCGCCGGGTCGACCCGGACGATCGACCGCTGGCCCTCCGCGTGCACGATGCGTCCGTCGACCGAGTGGAACCGGTAGGCGTACCGGGCGCTGCTGGTGCCGAACTGGTCGAGCCAGAAGTGCACCGCCACGGGGCCGGTCCCGGTGACCGGGGCCCGGTAGGTGATGGTGAACTCGCGGACGGCGTGGAACACGTCCGGTGCGCTCTGCTGGCCGGCCTGGAACGCGACACCGTGGTCCGCCCAGTACCCGGTCAGGGCCCGTTCGAGCAGCACCGCGTACCGGGCGTTGTGCAGCAGGCCGAACGCGTCGAGGTCGTCGAAGTGCACCGCGACGTGCGCGACGTGACCGAACTCGACGGCGGGCTGGTCGACGATGGCGTGGCTCATGAGATGCCTTCCGGTAGCAGGGTCGGATCGGGGCACAGTGCCCGCAGGCGGTTCAGCAGGCCCTGGCGGGCGTGCCGGTAGGCGGTGTCGGGGTCCAGCAGCCGGGAGCGCATCGCGGCGGTGATCCCGAGCGCGTCGATCTCGTACGCCAGCTGCGCGACGTCCACGTCGGCGGGCAGCTCGCCGGCGGCGACCGCCTCGCGGACGAGCTGTTCGAGGAACGCGGTCCAGCGGCCGAACACCTCGGCGAGCCGGTCCCGGACCGGGCCGGGACGCGCGTTGTACTCGAAGTCGGCGCTGGCGAAGAAGCAGCCGCCGGGGAGCACCCGGGCGGCGAAGAAGTCGATCCGGGCCTGGTGCAGCGCCCAGAGCCGCCGTACGCCCCGGGGGGCGCGCAGGGCCGGCTCGATGACCCGTTCCCGCTGCTGCTCGACCGCCCGGTCGACCGTGGCGAGCTGGAGCGCCTCCTTGGAACCCCAGTGCGCGAAGAGGCCGGACTTGCTGACGCCGAGCGCGTCGGCGAGCTGGGCGAGGGAGAGCCCGTGCAGCCCGACCTCGGTGGCGAGGACCACGGCGGCGTCCAGCGCGGCGGTGCGGGTCCGGTCGCCCCGCGCGACGCGTCCGTCGACTGTCATGGGCACAGGCTAATCAATAAGCACGACCGTTCGTATAGTTTCTTGGCGTGACCGTGGTCACGACACAGCGACGCCGCCCGCCATCCGGGGACGGACGGCGGGCGGCGTCGGGGCCGACGAGGATCAGGCGATGATCGTGTCCAGGGCGATCTCGACCATCTGGCTGAAGGTCTGCTCCCGCTCCTCGGAGGTGGTCTTCTCGCCGGTCTTGATGTGGTCGCTGACCGTCAGCAGCGTCAGCGCGCGGGCCTTGAACCGTGCGGCGATCGTGTAGAGCGCCGCCGACTCCATCTCCACCGCCAGCACGCCGTAGTCGGCGAGGCTGTCGTAGAGGTCCGGGCGGTCGGTGTAGAAGGCGTCCGCCGCCAGGATCGGCCCGACCCGCATCGCGATGCCGCGCCGCTCGGCCACCTCGACCGACGTACGCAGCAGCCCGAAGTCGGCCACCGGGGCGTAGTCGATCAACCCGTCGAAGCGCATCCGGTTCATGTTCGAGTCGGTGGACGAGCCGATCGCCGCGATCACGTCGCGCAGCCGCAGATCCTCGGTCAGGGCCCCGCAGGAGCCGACCCGGATCAGGCTCTTCACGCCGTACTCGTTGACCAGCTCGTGGGCGTAGATGGAGGCGGAGGGCATGCCCATGCCGGAGCCCTGGACGGAGACCTCGACGCCGTTGTGGCGGCCGGTGAAGCCCAGCATGCCCCGGACCGTCGAGTAGCACCGCGCGCCCTCGAGGTAGGTCTCCGCGATCCACTTCGCCCGCAGCGGGTCGCCCGGCATCAGGACCCGCTCGGCGATCTCTCCCGGCTTCGCGCCGATGTGCGTACTCATGGCAAGGATCCTGCCAGGCCGCCCCGCGGCATACCGGTTCGGCGTCCGAACCCGGGGTCATGTACCCTTCTCGGCGGTGGCGTGTCCGAGCGGCCTAAGGAGCACGCCTCGAAAGCGTGTGAGGGTTTACGCCCTCCGAGGGTTCAAATCCCTCCGCCACCGCTCTGAAGTGCGAAGACGCCCGGTCGATCCGCGAGGATCGCACCGGGCGTTCCGCTTGTGGTCTCAGTTTCGGTCTCAGTGAGGGTTCGGTTCACTCCAACTGCCCTGTCGCAGCCCCGGTGCCTCGTTGCCTCGGGCGCCCTGACCCATCTGACTCGTTGGCTGCTTGGGCAGTCAAGATCAGAGGTTTGGCAGAACCGCTGGTGGTCTGGGACGAACGACGAACATGACCGTGCAAGCGCGTGAGGCGCTGATGGGCGGCACGGCGGTCCCCGGAGATCGGCCGGCACGTCAGCGCGTAGCCCTTCCGTGCCGTACGGATGTTCGACAAGATGTCTAGATCAAAGGAGGTGAGGAGGTGGCTGATCGAAGTGCCATTGAGTGGACAGAAGCCACATGGAACCCCACGACAGGATGTGACCGCATCTCTGCGGGATGTGACAATTGCTACGCTCTTGCCTTGGCCAAGCGGCTGAAGGCCATGGGATCAGCTAAGTACCAGACCGATGGCGATCCACGAACCTCTGGCCCCGGCTTCGGCGTGGCTGTCCACGCGGACGCGCTAGACATTCCTCGGCGGTGGCGAGACCCACGGCTCGTGTTCGTCAACTCGATGTCTGACCTGTTCCACGCTCGGGTGCCGTTGAGCTACGTGCAGCAGGTGTTCGAGGTCATGCGGGAGACCCCTCGACACACGTACCAGCTGCTCACGAAACGTGCGGCAAGGCTGGCAAAGGTGGCGCATCAGCTTGCCTGGCCCTCGAACGTGTGGATGGGTGTCAGCGTGGAGGGCGCCGGCGAGGTGGAGCGCATTGATCATTTGCGGCGGGTTCCCGCCGCCGTGCGCTTCGTCTCTGCAGAGCCACTGCTTGGCCCGCTTGCTGACCTGGACCTAACTGGCATCGACTGGCTCATCGTCGGCGGTGAGTCCGGGCGCAACTGCCGTCCCGTGGATCCGGAATGGGTGCGAGCGCTACGAGACCAATGCGCCGCAGCAAGGACAGCCTTCTTCTTCAAGCAGTGGGGCGGCCGCACGCCGAAGGCTGGCGGCCGTGATCTCGACGGACGCGAGCACTCAGAGATGCCGGTAGCCCGCAATAGGAGCGCCAACCGGCTGGAAACTGCTAGTCGGTGATACCGCAGCCCTCTCGGGAGTTCCACAAAGCGGGGCCGTGATGAGACACTGATCCGGACCTTCGGCAGTCGGGAGGGCTGATGCCTGTCAACGGTGAGGTGCCATGGCTGTGCGAGCCGCACACGGTCGCCAAGCACAACATCTATCGCCGCTATCTTGAACGGTGGTTCCCAATCCTCCTGGCTGGCGCTAACGCGTACCCGTCGGTCACCTACGCTGAGGGCTTCTCCGGCCCTGGCGTGTACAGCGGTGGGGAGCCGGGCTCGCCTGTCATTGCTATGCGAGCGCTCATTGACAAGGTTTCGGCGACCAAGGGTGTCGCCCGGTTTGTCTTCATCGACGATGATCAGCGATGCATCGACATGCTGGGGGATACGCTTAGAAAAGCCTTCCCTGAGCGGCCTCGATCGAGAGATGCGATGCCTGTAAGGACTGTCAAGGGTACGTGTGCCACGCACCTTGAGGCCACCCTCGATGAGATGAACGCTTGGGGCCAGCCGATTTTCGCTAACCTTGACTCCTGGGGTAATGCGCCAGTGCCGTACAAGCTCTTGCAGCGGCTTGCTGCGAATATTTCTAGCGAAGTAATCATTACCCTCTTCCCGCAACATTTCGTCCGCTTCGTTACCAATCTCGGTGAAGCCGGGGATGAGGTTTTCGGTGGCAACCCCGAGTGGCGAGCGGTCGTGGACCTAGCTCCTGGCGCGAAGAGCCGACACATCCTGACCTGCTACCGGAAAGCTCTACAGGAGGCAGGTTTTTCGTACCTGTTGGACTTCGAGTTGATCCCTAGGAAGGGGCAACCTCTTTACCTCATCTTTGGTACCGGACACCCACTTGGGGTGCAGAAGATGAAGGACAGCCTCTGGGAGGTCGACCGTGCGCAGGGGGTCGGCTTCCGCGATCCACGCGATGAGCAGGCCGAGGCGTTGTTCGACGTTGATCAACCACAGCTCGGGCCGCTAGCCCGACTACTAGTTCAAAAACTGCAAAAGAGCGGAGAGATGCAAGTAGAAGCCCTGCGAAATTTCTCGCTGTTCGAGACCGTGTACCGGCCGGAGCATGTCATCAGAGCGCTAAAGCCGTTGGTTGATCAAGGGACGGTCAGGGTCAAGGATGGAGGCGCCCTACGGAGGCTCTCCCTCGTTTCGCTTGCACAGCAATAAGTCTCTTGGGCGCTGTCTCGGCGGGTCTTGGTAACTAAGCTAAGCGGCGGGCTGTGCTGGCACGAATGGTGCCAGCACAGCCACACCGTGGATGGTTAGAACCGAAGGCTTATGAGTGACTTGCGAATCGCGGCGGAACTAGTCATCCCGGCCCTGCGGCCTGTCCCAAAGCAGCCCGCCGACCCGCTGGGCGATGTCTCGGCGGACTTGGGCGGTCAGGTGTTGGTATCGGCCCGCCATCGCCGGGTCTTACTGCTTCCAGCGCCTAGCTGCTGAGGGAAACACCTGCGGGCCGCCACACACAGTTTCGGAACCAGCGTGGCGGCCGTTCGTGTTAGACCCAAGGGACAGGGTCAACTGAGCCAACCCAACGATTAAGCGATAACGCGGACTTGTGCTGCCCCCCGTAACTAAGCATATTGAGGATGCCAAGCCTTAGGAAATGTCGCGCAACCATGCTAGCTTCGGCCCAGGCGTAGACGCTCCAACTGTCCAGCGTTCTGGTCGGATGGACTGTCCTATTCCGGAGGTAGATAACAGCGCTAAGGGCATCCCGCGCAACTCCTTGGTTGGCTGGCATAGCAGCTGCCGCCGCCGCTTGTAGCTCGGTAAGGTGCGGAGGGATGGCGGTGTCAATCTGACACTCGCCCAAAAACTCTCGAATCTCGCCTTCCGTGTTTGATGCTGCATTCGCAAACGCTTTAGAGGACCGGTACTTCCTTTTCTCGTTTACCAGACGTTGGTGTGCCAGTAGCTGCAGGCCGGATACAGCAAGACCGAGCGCCGGCTCAACATCTACGTCTGCATTCGCACTGACGTAATACGAAGCGGCGTACCGGAGGGCGTTTTGATGGCTTGGCGTAGACAGATAATCCAAGCCGCGTTCTAGCAGCTCGCTTACTTGCTTGGACGCGACTGAAGGATCGAGCCAGGAATCGACCAGCGCCATTCTGTCTACCGGCGGCGCTGTCCACCTTGCCCATACAACCTGGTCGCCCCGCCAGCCTACGGGCAGAACCGGGTTGATGCGGCGTCCCGCCGCGACGTTCAGCAAGATCCGAATAGATTCCAAGACAGTTGCCGCGTCTTCTGGTTCAAACTCTTCCCCGTCTGCCCTGCGAAGCTCACCGACATGGGTGACGGCACGACCGCCCGCGCTCTTCAAGTCCTTCCAGAAAGCCTTACGGCTAGCTTGCTTGGTTCGATCGATTCTAATCGACCAATCACATACCTGTACCTCTAGACGCGCGTTCCAAGAATGCGTGAGATTATCTGGACTGCAAACCATGCTGCCGTCATGGGCATCCCAGCCATTCGGGATTAGAAACCCGATTCTGTCAACAGGACCAACGCCAATTTCCTGGGACCCGAGGATCTCTTGATACGTCGACGACTTTTCTGGAGGATCGTTCGGGGTGCAGTCCATGGACCGGATAAACAACTCGGCATCGACCGGAAAACTTACGGTAGGCAAGTCCCGCCATAAGGTCGTGGCGTTCGATGGCTTCAGACTGTCATGAAGGTCCTTAAATGAAGTGTCCCGAGAGCCGTGAGCAACAGTACGGGTGCTTGGATCCCATTTGAAGCGGATGTCACCCTCAAGCAAGGTCGGATTGGAGTCCTCCACAAATCCGAAACTTCCTTGGTATAGGCAAGCCTCGGAGTTTATGCCTTCAACGAAGTAAGGGTGGGTAAGGACATCTGGGTGATGGTGCCGTATCACGGCAGGCCGCCCATCACTCATCCTAATCCGTTGTTCGACGACTCGCCTACCATCCGTATCGAGATGAACGGACACGCGCCGAGAGCCATCGGTCGACTCATAAATTACAGTCATGCAGGCACCTAGCCATGTCGGTCAGCTCTTTCCATGCGCTCATCGCAAACTTGCTTACAGCCGACTCCTGTATGAGGCTGCTAAGCTCATCCACCTCAAGTCACGGCTGTATGGTCGAGGCAAAATCTAGGAGAGTCACCCGAGTTGTTCACTCTTGGCCAGTGCTGCTCTCGCAGCCACTAGCAGCGAATGCACGGCCTCGGCTGACATGTTCCAGCGGGAATCTCCAATTCGGGTTGGTATCGTGAATGAGGCTCCATTCGTTCGCCCTTCCAGAGTGATCCCCCCTTTCACTAAGAAGGGCTTAAGGTATTCGGGTTGGGATGGAATGAGGATTGCCATAAAATGGCGTCCTGAGAATTCTAGCAAATGGAACTCTACTCCCGTTATGGGAGGCACTATTCTTTGTCTCGCCACCTGGGTGTAGGTCTCTACTGACAGCGACCCAACGGAGCATCCGGGCGCACCTGTAATTACGTCCTGCCCTGCCGCGTTCTTGGCGGTTTTTATCCCAAGAATGAGCAGTGCCCCCCTTTCTGTGTTTGCGAGTGCGGCTAGGTCCATGGCGTATTCGTGCTTTTGGTTTTCGTTCTGGAAGCCGTATCCCTTTTCTTTGGCCTCAAGGAAGGATGACTCCGCTTGTCCTATGAGGCCTTCGTGGTGCCCGGAGGCCAGGAGGGAGAAAGCTCCAGCTGGGGAACTCGGATCAATTTGGTCCGGACCGACGATTAGGCCGATTAGCTCTGCAAGTGCAAGGGCCTTCTCGATGGTCCAGGAGTTAGGATATTGAAACCTGAACTCCATGTAGTTTCCACTGGATTGATATTCAGAGTAGTCGGTGCGTAGTATTTTGACGCCGTATGATCGAATCAGCGGCCCTATCGCGGTTTCCGCCTCGGCCTCGACCTGCATCCATGGGTCGAGAATGCCGACTTCCCCAACAAGTCGACCCTCGGCATCGAATCGAAAATAAAAAGTTACGCTTGCTGGTTCGTCAGATGGTCGGCGGCGTCGATCCGCTAAACTGATGAAGAGTGTAGCTTCCCGAAGCTCGCCCTTTTCGCTCTCGGCTACTGGTGCAAGCGCTTCGCTTAACTCGGCGACGGTCATTTTGCCAAGGCTTGAGAGGTGATCTGGGCTGTGGGGACTGAAATCCTCGCCGAGTTCCAGTCTCTGCCCCAAGGCACCCGCGCACTTGTCAGAATCCCAACCCACCCACTCAATCACTGGACCATGTTGGCCCTGCCGCTCTTTGAGCGCAACACCCCGATGGTCTCAGCCATGGTCTCGTTCATCGCGGTGCAGCACTCTCCGGCGAGGTTCGACGGACATCCCAGCCGCTGGTCACGTGCGTTGTAGGACCGTTCTGGACGCATGATCGCAGACCTCGAAAGCGTGTGAGGGTTTACGCCCTCCGCGGGTTCAAATCCCGCCGCCACCGCTCGTGACATGCGAGAACGCCCGGCAGATCCGCGAGGATCGGCCGGGCGTTCCACATGCCCAACCCAACGCCTTCCCGTGCCCCCTGGCACCCTGCCTGCGCCCCGCCCCCTGCCTGCGTCGATCATGCAGTTGTGGTGCTCCGTGAAAGGGGCGTATGGGTGGCTATTGCCCACCACGAGTGCATGATCGACGCCGTGATGGGTGGGGGTTAGCGGCGGGTTAGTTCCTTTTCCAGGCGGGTGATGAGGGTCTTGCGGGACTTGCCGTCGCGTTCACGGCGCAGGGCGGACTTCAGTTGGCCCTTGTCGAGGTCGCGGACGAGCTTGGCGGCCTCGGCGACCGGCAGCTCCGACAGTTGTTCGGCCGACGTGGCGTTGCGGCGGGCGCGTTTGGCCGGTCCGGTGTTGGCGACGTACTGCTTGCCGGTCTTTGATTCCTTCCGCTTCTTGGCGTCGGTCGCCCGCCTCTCCTTCTCGGAGAGCTCCTTCCAGGCCTGTTCGGGCAGGTAGCGGCTCGTCTCGTCGCCGTGCCGCGCCCGGGTGTCGCCCTCCTTGGTCTGCCAGTGCTCGCCACCCCAGCGCTGGAGGGACTTCTGCCGTTCGTCCTTCGGGCCGACGAAGCCCCCGCCGCGCCTCTTGTACTCCTGGGTGACCAGCTGCGACTTGCGTGCCGACCACTGTCCCGGCCGGCCGCCCTTGTCGGAGGCCTTGATCTCTTCCTTGACCTGCTCCCGGAGTTCGGGCTTCGTGTACCGCGCCATGCCCGGCGGTTACCCCACCTCGGGATCCTCATTCGTCGAGCCTGCGCGGGGCTCAGCAGGGGCTGTGGCCCTCGTCGAAGAGGCGCTGGGCCCAGTCTGCGTACCCGGCGATGATCTTCTTCACCGCCCGCCCGTCGTGCAGGAAGAGGTACGCCCGGTCGCCCTGCCGGGCGAGCAGCCCGTCGAGCCGGTACGTCCCCTGTGGAGCGTCCAACTCCCGGGCGGCCGGGTAGCGGGTGCGGACCTCGTCAACCGGCATGCCGGCGGTGACCCCCTGCGGGGTGCGGGTCGCCTCGCCGAGCCAGAGCAGCACCAGCCGGTCGTCGACGAAGATGGGACTGGTCGTGTCGTACCCGGCCAGCGCCGGGCCGCAGGCGTCGACGTCGGAGCGCAGGATGCCCCGCCGGGTCAGCTCGTCCTCGGTGTCGCCGAACTCGACGTCGCGCAGGCCGTTGAGGTCGACCACCTCGACGGCCCCGACGGGCCGGCCGTCCAACTCGCGCAGCGGCGGGTGCACGCCGCTGCCCGAGACCCAGGCAGCCGTCGTCAGCGCGGCGATAAAGCCAAATTGTCGCAATTTCATGGAATCCCCCAGTCCCCAACGGGACCGGGCCGTTCAGGTTGCTGCCCGCCCGCAGATTGCCGGTTTTCCCATTCCTCGGCCAGCTCGTCCCAGTAGTCGGCGCTCAGCCGTCGGCGCCCGTGCGCCAGCCAGCCGGCGGTGCTCCGCTCGACGTGCAGGCCCAGCTCGGCGAACGGGTCGATCCACGCGCCGGGCTCCGCCCCGAGCCGGGCGAGCGCCGCGTTGAGCGGCCACTCCGGGCGCGGCCCGTCGAAGAGGCGGTCGAACCCCGGCCCCCAGCTCACCTGGCCGCCGAGCCACACCAGCGCCGACTGGTAGCCGGCGCCGCCGAGGAACTCCGCCTCCAGGTACGCCACCGGACCCGACCGCGACCAGCGGGCGAGGACCTCGGCGAGGGGCGCCGGGAGCGCCAGGTGGAACGGCGTCTCCGGGGACCGCTCCGCCGTCGAGTAGTCGGGTGGCGCCCCGGTCAGCTCCTCGACCAGTTGCGGGGTGACCGGCAGCAGCGCGAAGTCCTGGCGCAACTCGCCGAGGACCGCGTGGTCCAGGTCGGCGGTGTGCTCGCGGAGCAGCTCGGCGTCCGCGACGACCGCGCTGAGCTGGTAACCCATGGGAGCCCTCCGCCGTCCACAGCCTGTGGATGGAACATGTGTACGACGAGTCCCGCCTACGCCGTTCTCCGCACCGTACCCAATCGTCCCCTTCCGGCACCGCCCCGCGATGCCGCACTGCCGGCCCTCCTCCGGGCGTGACGCGGCCGTCGGTCGGGCAGGTTGGAGAAGCAGGGGGGTGATCCCTGCCGTCGCCAAGGGCGGGTGGAACGACACGGGTGCATCCCGCGTCGGGAGACACCCGTGTCGTTCCACCCGCGCCTCGTGCCGGGGGTGCCTCTGCCGTGAGTGGGGTCGTTCAGGGGCGCTCGGCGATGGTGGCGACGAACGCGCGCCACGCCGTCGGGGCGAAGGCGAGCGCCGGGCCGGCCGGGTCCTTCGAGTCGCGCACCGCGACGACGCCGGGCAGGTTGTCGGCGACCTCGACGCAGTCGCCGCCGTTGCCGCTGCTGCGGCTGCTCTTGCGCCACCGCGCGCCGTTCAGCTCCATGTCTCCGCCACTTCCGTGATGAGATCGACCGACTGCCAGTGGGACAACGCCTCGCCGCGCACGTTCTCCCACGCAGCCATCATGGCGGCGATGTCCGCGGGTTCGCTAACCAGTTGCCCCTGGAGTTGGTTGTCGAGGTAGCCGGCGATCCGGTGGTCGTGGCTGCTAGCGATCACGAACGGCCCGTTCAGGCCGGCGTAGGCGCCGACCGACGACGGCACGACGTGCACCCGCACGTGCGGCTCGGCGCAGGCGGCGACGACGGCCCGGAGCTGCTCGCGCATGGTGGCCCGCCCGCCGACCGGGCGACGCAGCGCCGCCTCGTCGATCACGGCCGTGAACTGCGGCGGCTCGTCCTGCCGCAGGATGCCCTGGCGGGCGAGGCGGGCCGCGAGGTGCCGCTCGACGTCGCCCCGGGGGAACAGGCCGCCGCCGGTCAGCACGGCCCGCGCGTACGCCTCGGTCTGGAGCAGGCCCGGCAGGACCACCGATTGGTACGACCGCAGCGACACCGCCTCGCGCTCGATCTCCTGCCACGGACGAAACCAGATCGGGTCACGACGTCTCGAAGTGTCCGGCCAGATGTCCGACACGTCCCTGCGGAGGGCCTCCGCCGCCCCCAGCCGGTGCCGGGCGTGCGGGATGCGGTCCTCGGTCAGCCACCGCCCGACCGTCTTCGGGTCGACGCCGACGGTCTCGGCGAGGGATTCGATCGTGTGCCCGGTGTCGCTGAGCGCCACCCTGAGCGCGTCGTTCACGGGCTTCTCCCATCGGATGTCCCAAATATCTGGCGACCATAGCGCTACGGGCTGTATCTGTCTGCGCACACGCGGCAAGTTGGGGTGACAAAGACGGCGCGGCCGGTGGAGGCGAAGGAGCCCGGCGGTCGGCGTCAGTCGCGGGGCCGCCCCGACGGGGAGGACGGGGCGGCCCCGCTCCAGCCCCACGTCCCTGCCAGTCCGGCCCTTCAGCCCTTTGTCTCTTCCAGCCTGGGCCCCTTCAGCCTTTCGTCCCGCCAGGACGAGCCCTGCCGAGCCCGCCAAGGAGGTCCGCCCGTGCCAACCCGCCGCGCTCCAGTCTCCGAGCATCGGGGCGAGCCCCGTCCCCCGGCCGACCGCGACGATCCGTCCCTACCGGCCGCCCCCGCCCGGAGCCGGCCGGTGGGGTGGCCCGCCGGTACGACCATCCGCGTTCCCGACGACGCCTACCGCTTCGGCGAGGGCCCCCTGACGCTGCGCGTCACCGAGGTGCTGAGCGTCGGCCCGTTCGAGGGTCGGCTCTGGGCCGAGGTACGCGGCCATCAGGTGAACGCCGACGGCACCCTCCGCCCCCGCGAGCGCTTCGCCTCGATCCGCGTCGACCGCGCCCGGGTGATCGCCACCGATACGCCCCGGGCCCGGGCTGCGGACAGGCTCGGGGCGGCTCACCAGCCCGGGACGGCTGATCGACTCGGGACGGTGGACCGGCTCGGGACGGAGCAACCCGGGGCGGCGGCCCGGGTCGGGTCTGCGGGACCGGCGGCGCGGTGAGCCGCCGCACCCGGGAGCACGTCCCGACCCGGCCCACGTGGCGGTGCCGGGCGTGCGGCATCGCCTGGCCCTGCTCGCCGGCGAAGCTGCGGCTGCTCGGCGAGTACCGCCACGACCGCGCCGCGCTCACCGTCCACCTGGCGACTCTCCAGGTCGAGGCCGCCGCACAGCTCGTCGCGCTCGACCCCGGCGTGAGCCCGGCCCAGCTAGCCGACCGCTTCGTCTCCTGGGCCCGCCCACGCGGATGACCGCCGCCGTTCCGCTCCTACCCGTGGACGTGCCCGGCGGGCGGGCGGGGTCGAGTGGAACACCACGGGTGCATCCCATGCCGGGAGACACCCGTGGTGTTCCACTCGCCGAACGCTTCCGCACCCCGGGCCGCCCGCGCGGACGACCGGCCGGCGGGGTCAGCGCAGGAGGTTGACCAGGGCGGCGAGGCCGACGACCACGATGATGGCACGCAACGCCACCGGCGGCAGCCGGCGCCCCCACCGGCCGCCGATCAGGCCGCCCACCACGGAACCCGCCGCGATCAGCAGCGCCGGCTGCCACGCCACGTTTCCCACGACCACGAACAGGACCGCCGCGACCCCGTTCACGAGGCCGGCGAGCAGGTTCTTCACCCCGTTGACCCAGCGCAGGTCGGCCGAGAGCAGCACGCCGAGCAGCCCCAGCAGCAACACGCCCTGGGCGGCGCCGAAATAGCCGCCGTACACCCCGGTGCCGAAGACGCCGAGCAGCAGCAGCGGCCCCGCCCGCCGTACCGCCTGACCGCCCGCCGACGACGCGCCCGCGTCGTCCGCGACCGGCCGTCGGTGGGCCAACGCCCGCGCCAGTCGCGGCTGCACCACCACGAGCACCAACGCCAAGATGATCAGCGCCGGCACGATGGCCCGGAACGCACCGGGCGGCAGGAGCAGCAGCAGTACGCCGCCCGTGATCCCGCCGAGCACGGCGGCGAGACCCAGGCGGGCCAGCAGCCGGCCGTGCCCGGTCAACTCCTGGCGATAGGCGTACGCCGCGGTGAACGACCCCGGCACCAGCCCGACGGTGTTGGACACGTTCGCCACCACGGGTGGATAGCCGAGGGAGAGCAGGACCGGGAAGGTCACAAGCGTGCCCGAGCCCACCACCGCGTTGATGGCTCCCGCGGCGACCCCGGCGGCCAGCACGGCCAGCCCGTCGACGACGTTCAGCGTTGCGTTCACCTGTGTCCGCGCTCTCCCCGGGCCGGTCGACGCCCGCAGGTCGCCGCCGCCCGGTTGTCTCGCTGTCGGATGCGGCTGTCAGCGTAGGACGCGGGCGGTGCTTCCTGATCGACGTGCAGCGGGGATCACGCCGTGACCAGTCGCTTCGTCGGCGGCGTTCATCTCTGCGGTGGGCGCGGTCGCCAGGGCCCGGCGTGGCGGCGGCGCAGCCAGCGGGGCAGGCGATGCCGGGGCACGAACATGCCGATGTCGTCCGCCGCGTCGTCGGCGTAGCCGCGTAGCTGGCAGCCGCCGAGCGGGGTGCGGTCGCGCAGCGCGCCCCGGAGCAGCGCCAGCGACTCGACGTCGATGTCGCGGTGCAGGCGCCCGAAGTGACCCAGCGACTGCAACGCGTTCGCCCTGGTCTGCGCGTCCCGCGACCGGAGCCCGCGCTTGATCCTGGGAAGGACGACGGCGGGCGGGTGGAACTCGTCCAGCACCAGCCAGAGAAGCGCCGGCCCGGCCCCGGGCTCCGTACGCTCCAGGGCCGCGTCGACCTTCTCCGGGCAGTCGCATTCGTCGAACTCCGGGTCGGTCGCCCGCTCGCTCACCCGGCATCGGCTTTCTCGGCGTTGCCGCCGGTGCGGCCGATGATCAGCGCGGCGACACAGTACAGCGCCATCCCGGCCGCCCCGCAGCCCACGATGATCTCCAGCGGTCGGTCGAACCCGGACCCCACCTGGGAGAGAAGGACGCAGGACATCGCGACCAGTTGCGTCCAGAGCAGCCAGCGCGGATTCTTGCCCAAGCGGGTCGCCCCTTCCGGCCTCACCCGTCGAGAGGCGCGACCGCCACCGACCGATCGTCGACGAGGCATCGACACAGGTCGGAGGAGCGTAACCAGGGGAGCCGCCGTGGCGCTCGGCAGAAACGGTACGAGGGCCGTCCCCGATGGGGTCGGCCCTCGCGTTCGTGCTGCTCAGCGAGCGGAGGATACGAGATTCGAACTCGTGAGGGTGTTAACCCAACACGCTTTCCAAGCGTGCGCCCTAGGCCTCTAGGCGAATCCTCCGCAGACGAGGATACAGGTCCCCGGCGGGTGGGCCACCCCACCACCCCCTGAAGATCGACGCGGCGTCGGGTAGGGTTGGCGGTACCTCCCGTGCGGCGGTATCTCGTGAACCTCCCCAGGGCCGGAAGGCAGCAAGGATAAGCGGGCTCTGCCGGGTGCACGGGAGGCCTTTTTTGTCTCCGGGTCCCGGTAACGTCCCTGCGGGTCAGGTCACGGGGTGGTGGGTGGTCACCCGCGCCCGACCGGCGCAGAATGGCTCGGTCGAGAGGAGGCGGGACGAGTGGCACTGGCGCTCTACCGCAAGTACCGGCCGCGTACCTTCGCCGAGGTCATCGGGCAGGAGCACGTCACCGAGCCGCTGTCGCAGGCGCTGCGCAGCGGGCGGCTCAACCATGCGTACCTCTTCTCCGGCCCACGCGGCTGCGGCAAGACCTCCAGCGCCCGGATCCTGGCCCGCTCGCTGAACTGCGAGCAGGGCCCGACCCCGGAGCCGTGCGGGCAGTGTGACTCCTGCCGCGAGCTGGCCACCGACGGCGGCTCGATCGACGTACTGGAGATCGACGCGGCCAGCCACGGCGGCGTCGACGACGCCCGCGAGCTGCGCGAGAAGGCGATCTTCGCGCCGGCCAAGAGCCGCTTCAAGATCTACGTCATCGACGAGGCCCACATGGTCTCGTCGGCCGGCTTCAACGCCCTGCTCAAGCTGGTCGAGGAGCCACCGGAGTACGTCAAGTTCATCTTCGCGACCACCGAGCCGGAGAAGGTCCTCGGCACAATCAAGTCGCGGACCCACCACTACCCGTTCCGGTTGATCCCGCCGAAGGTGCTCCGGCCCTACCTGGAGCAGCTCTGCGAGGCCGAGAACGTCGCCGTCGAGCCGGCGGTCTTCCCGCTGGTGGTGCGCGCCGGCGGCGGCAGCGCCCGGGACAGCCTCTCCGTGCTCGACCAGCTCATCGCCGGGGCCGGGCCGGAGGGCGTCACCTACTCCCGGGCCGCCGCCCTGCTCGGCGTGACCGACGCCGCCCTCATCGACGAGATGTGCGACGCGCTGGCGGCCGGGGACGGCGCGACGGCGTACGCGACCGTCGACCGGGTCGCCGAGGCCGGGCACGACGCGCGCCGGTTCGCCTCCGACCTGCTGGAGCGGCTGCGCGACCTGATCGTGCTCCAGCAGGTGCCGGACGCCGCCGCCAAGGGCCTCATCGACGGCCCGGCCGACCAGATCGAGCGGATGGCCGCCCAGGCCCAGCGGCTCGGCCCGGCCACGCTGTCCCGTTGCGCCGACATCGTGCACAACGGCCTGGTGGAGATGCGCGGCACCACCGCGCCCCGGCTGCTGCTGGAGCTGATCTGCGCCCGGATGCTGCTGCCCGGCGCCGACGACAGCACCGGCGGCCTGCTCCAGCGCCTCGAACGCATGGAGCGCCGGCTCACCCTCGCCGGCACCGACGCGCCGCCGGCCGCCGCCGGCCCCGCGCCGGTCGCCGCCCCTCCTCCCGTACGCCCCGAAGCTCCCGCCCCGACCGCGGCTGCCGCCGCGCCCGACCCGTCGCCCGCCGGCCCGCCGGCGGCTGCCGGCGCCCAGTCCGGCGCTGCGGCTGCCCGCGCGGCGGTTCTGGCCGCCACCGGTTCCCGCACGACGCAGGCAGCCCCGGCCGCCACGGAGCCGGTGGGCGCGCCCGCCAGTGGGCCGCCCGCCGATGCTTCCGCCCGCCGTCAGGTGCCCCCCTCGGCGGTGCTGCCCGACCCGGCCACCCCCGCCCCGCCCCGCCCCGGCGCGGCTGCGGCGGGCCCCCTGGACGCCGTCGCGGTACGCCGGGTCTGGCCGGACATCGTCGCGAAGGTCAACCGGATCAAGAAGCCGGCCGCCGCGCTGATGCGCGACGCGGTGGTCCGCGACGTGGATGGCGACACCCTGGTGCTGACCGTCAAGTCGCCGGTGCTCGCGCAGATGATGGGCAACCACACGTCGGTACTGGCCGACGTGCTCTACGAGGAGTTCGGTGGCCGCTGGCAGATCCGCTGCGAGGTGGCCGGCGAGCGGGGTGGCACGTCACTCGGTGGCTCGTCCCGTCCCGCCGCTGCGGCCCGCCCGGCATCCCCGCCGTCGGCAGCCCCCGCCCACCAGGACCGGACCGGCACCGGCCCGTCCGGTGGCGGCATGTCCGGCGCCGGCCCGTCTGGTAGTGACCCGTCCGGCGGCATGTCCGGTGGTGGCATGTCCGACGCCGGCCCGTCTGGTGGCGGCCCGTCTGGTGGCGGCGCGTCCGGTGGTGGCGCGGGCGGCGGCGGCATTTCCGGAGGCCCGACCGGTCCCGGCGGCCCGAGTGGCCTGGCCGGCACGGGCGGGCCGAATGGACTCAGTGGTGCGGCCAGCGGGTCTGGTGGCACGAGCGGCGCGGGTGGCGCGGGTGGCGCTGCGGGCGGCCAGGGCGGGGCGACCCGGCCCACCTCCGGAGCTGGTGCGTCGGGCAGCGGCGGTGCCCCCGCCGCTGCCGACGTCGCCGAGGACTGGCCCGAGCCGGCCCGCCCAGGTGGCGCGGCCGGGGGCGGCGACGACTGGCCCGAGCCCGCCCGCCCGGGTGGCGCGGCCGGGGGTGGCGACGACTGGCCGGAACCGGCTCGACCGGGTGGCGCGTCGGCCGTCACGTCGACCAGCGGTACGGCAGCCGCTGCCCCGGCGGCGGCCGGCCTGCCCGGCGCAGCGGCGACCACCCGGCCGGCGAGCGCCGCCACGGCGTCGGCGACTGGCGCGCCCGCCGTACCGAAGCCGGCTGGTCCCTCGGGTGCGCCGCAGCAGGCTGCGCCCGCCAGCCCTCCGGTGAGCAGCGCGATCGCGGCGGCGCGGGCGGCTGCGGCGGGACGTGGTCCGCGTACCGGCCAGCCGGTACGGAAGACAGCGGACGCCGACTGGGCCGGCGAGCCGCCGTACGACCCGGACTTCGACGGCCCGGTGCGCGGCGGCGGGGGGCGCCCCGGCGGTGCCCGGCCGGCGGCCCCGAACTTCGAGGGCTTCGACCCGGGTGACGAGCCGCTTGACGAGGTCATCGACGAGCAGACCGCGCGGGAGTCCAGCGAGGAACAGGCGGTACGGCTGCTCCGCGAGGTGTTCGGCGCAGAGAAGATCGACGAGGTCGACGCCCGATAACCCTTCCCCCACGCCGACCCCGACGCGGAGGGCACGCCGACGCGGGGGCACGCCTCGCCGTGACCGGCGAGGCGAACGCGGCAGATCTTGGCAGGAATCGGCCCCTCTGGGGGCGCTCCGGTACCAAGATCTCTGGCGATGACGCGGACGCGGTGGCGCGGCGGGCGGGGTGGGGTCAGGCAGGCCAGGCCGGGAGGCCGTGGGGGTGTGCCTCCGCGAGCAGGCGTTCCTGACCCCTGCCGAGTCGGGCGCGGAGCTGGAAGTCGTTGCGGGCCTCATGTGGGTGCGGTTCGAAGGAGACGTGGGCGACCGGCGCGTCGGTGCCGCTGGCGGCGGCCAGCCGGTCCAGCTCGGCGGTGACCCGCGCCCACTCCTCGGCCGGGACGTACTGGCGCATCACCGAGTGCCACACCACGGTCAGCGTGCCGGGGCGCGGGGTGATCCCGGCGAGGAAGTCCGCCGCCCCCGCCGCGACGACCCGGGCCGGCAGCCGTCCGGCCAGCTCCAGCGCGCCGGCCAGCCGGGCCGCGCGGGCGGTGTGCTCCGGCCAGAGGTACGCCCGCAGCGCGAGCGCGCCGTCGGAGTCGCCCGGGTCGAGTGGGCTGACGTCGCAGCCGAGCCGCTCCACCACGGTCAGCTCGGGGTACGCCTCGGCCGCCGCCCGCAGCCAGTCGGGCGCCCCGCCCCGCCAGGCGTCCGGCAGGCGTACCGGGGAGTCGACCGGTCCCCAGGCGAAGCCGGCGGCCTCGACGCGGAACCGGTCGGCGCGCAGGTTCAGCCCGGCGCTCGCGCCCAGCTCGACGAGGCGCACCGGCAGCCCGCCCACCTCGTGGACGGCGTGCAGCAGGCCGGCGAGCAGCAGGTTGGCCCGGCCGACCTCGTTGGTCTGGGGCGGTCGGCGTAGCCAGCCGCGCAGCGTGTCGTGCTCGGCCTCGACGACCGCCCGGAACGCGGCCCAGCAGGCGGGGGCGTCCGCCGCCCGGTACGCCCCACCCGCGCTGGGGTAGAACCGGGCCAGCTCGGGTGCCCGGCCGGACAGCACCAGCGCGTGCACCCCGCCGAGCAGGCGTAGCGACACGAGGGCGTCGGCGTCGCTGTCCTCGTACCCCTTGATGACGGTGGCGCACGGGCCGCCGGCCCGCACGTCACCGGCGGCGCGCGCCAGCAGGTGGGCGTAGAGGGCGGCGTCCATGTCGGCGCAGGCCCGGGCCTGTCGTTCCATGGCCGTCGCGGCCTGTTTCCGGGACATCGGCCACCTCCATCCGGTCGGTTCCGTGATCGTGCGCCCGGACCCGGCGTGAGGGAAGCACCGGGCGGGGCGAGGCTGCTCACAGCCGATAGGCTGAGCGGCGGCCGAGCAGACGAGTGCGAGAAGGAGCCATCCGTGCGCCCAGGTGGACAGCCGAACATGCAGCAGATGCTGAAGCAGGCGCAGAAGATGCAGCAGCAGATCGCCAAGGCGCAGGCCGAGCTCGCCGAGGCGGAGCTGACCGGCACCGCCGGCGGTGGCCTGGTCACCGCGACCGTCGCCGGCAGCGGCGAGCTGAAGTCGATCAAGATCGACCCGAAGGCGGTGGACCCGGAGGACGTGGAGACCCTGGAGGACCTCGTCGTCGCGGCCATGCACAACGCCGCCGAGGCGGCGCGGGAGCTGACCGAGAAGAAGATGGGCCCGGTCACCGGCGGCATGGGCGGCCTCGGCCTGCCCGGTTTCTGAGCGGCAGATGTACGAGGGCGCCATCCAGGACCTGATCGACGAGTTGGGGCGGCTGCCGGGCGTGGGCCCGAAGAGCGCCCAGCGGATCGCCTTCCACGTCCTGTCCGCCGACCCGGCCGACGTCAACCGGCTGGCCGGGGCGTTGCGCAAGGTCAAGGAGCTGGTGCGGTTCTGCACCAGTTGCTACAACGTGGCCGAGTCCGACCGGTGCCGGATCTGCCGCGACCCGCGCCGCACGGACGAGGTGCTCTGCGTGGTCGAGGAGCCGAAGGACGTGGTCGCGATCGAGCGGACCGGCGAGTTCCGGGGCCGCTACCACGTGCTCGGCGGGGCGATCAATCCGCTGGAAGGGATCGGGCCGGACAATCTGCGCATCCGTGAGCTGATGGCCCGGCTCAGCGACGGGACCGTGCGGGAGCTGATCCTGGCCACGGACCCGAACACCGAGGGCGAGGCGACCGCGACGTACCTGGCGTTGATGGTGAAGCCGATGGGCATCTCGGTGACCCGGTTGGCGAGCGGCCTGCCGGTCGGCGGCGACCTGGAGTACGCCGACGAGATCACGCTGGGCCGCGCCTTCGAGGGCCGTCGCGCCGTCTGACGTTTCCGCCATGGTCGGCACCCGATTCGGGTGCCGACCATCGTCGTACGGGCACTGTCGGGTCCACTGTGAGGTCTGACATCACAGCGATGCGGGCGACGATCGATGTAACAAATCCGCATCGGTCAAACCAGACATAGTGCCCCTTTGTTGGCGGTCCGGAACGGCCTCTGCGGCGGGCCGCATCGGTTAAGACACGATCCGGTACCAACCGGTTCCGCTACGGTTTCCCGCCGGTCCGAACGGCGGCTAAGGTCACGGCGATCGGTGACCCCTGTCACCACGATTGTCCGTAACCCCAAGGACGAGGTGAAGCACCCATGCGTGCATCCAGGCCGAAGGTCGCGCTCGCGGCCGTCGCGGTCGCGGCCCTCGCGGTAGCAGGCTGCGCCGAGAGCGACCGCGATGACAGTTCCGGCGGTAGCAAGAAGGACACCCTCGTCTTCGGCGTAGCCGGAGACCCGAAGGTGCTCGACCCGAGCTTCGCCAGCGACGGTGAGTCGCTGCGCGTGGCGCGTCAGGTCTTCGAGACGCTGGTCCGTCCGGAGGAGGGTGGCACCAAGGTCACCCCCGGCCTGGCCGAGTCCTGGACCCCGGACGCCGCGGGCACCACCTGGACCTTCAAGCTGCGCTCCGGCGTGAAGTTCCACGACGGCACCGAATTCAACGCCGAGGCGGTCTGCAAGAACTTCGACCGCTGGTACAACGCCAAGGGCCTCATGCAGAGCCCGGACGTGACCGCCTACTGGCAGGACGTCATGGGCGGCTTCGCCAAGAACGAGAGCGCGGACCTGCCGCCGAGCCTCTTCAAGTCCTGCACCGCCAAGGACGCCACCACGGTCGACCTGGCCTTCACCCGGGTCTCCAGCAAGATCCCGGCCGCGCTGATGCTGCCCTCGTTCTCGATGCACAGCCCGACCGCGCTGGAGAAGTACGACGCCAGCAACGTGGGCGGCACCGCCGAGGACATCAAGTACCCGGCCTACGCCACGGCGCACCCGACCGGCACCGGCCCGTTCAAGTTCAAGTCCTGGGACGTCGCCAACAAGACGCTCACCATCGAGCGCAACGAGGACTACGCCGGCACCAAGGCGAAGCTGAAGACCCTCATCTACAAGACGATCTCGGACGAGAACGCGCGCAAGCAGGCGCTGCGCTCCGGCGACATCCAGGGGTACGACCTGGTCGGCCCGGCCGACGTCGAGCCGCTGAAGGGCGAGGGCTTCAACGTCCTGACCCGCCCGGCGTTCAACATCCTCTACCTGGCCATGAACCAGAAGGGGAACCCGAAGCTCGCCGACATCAAGGTCCGCCAGGCCATCGCGCACGCGCTGAACCGGCAGGCCCTGGTCGACTCGAAGCTGCCCCCGGGCGCCAAGGTCGCCGACAACTTCCTGCCGGACACCGTCGAGGGCTGGAACGGCGACGTCACCAAGTACAACTACGACCCGGCGAAGGCCAAGGCGCTGCTGGCTGAGGCCGGCGCGACGAACCTGACCCTGCGGTTCCACTACCCGACCGAGGTCACCCGGCCGTACATGCCGAACCCGAAGGACATCTTCGAGCTGCTCTCGGCGGACCTCAAGGCGGTCGGCATCAACGTCCAGGCCATCCCGCTCAAGTGGAGCCCGGACTACCTGAACGCCACCACGTCGGGCGCCAAGCACGACCTGCACTTCCTCGGCTGGACCGGTGACTACGGCGACGCGTACAACTTCATCGGCACCTTCTTCGACCGGCAGAAGGACGAGTGGGGCTTTGACAACCCGGCCCTGTTCGACCAGTTCAAGGACGCCGACACCACCGCCGACGCGGCGGCCCGGACCGAGAAGTACAAGGCCCTGAACAAGGCCATCATGGACTTCCTGCCCGGTGTCCCGGTGTCGCACTCGCCGCCGGCGATCGTGTTCGGCAAGGACGTGACCGGCGTCAAGGCGAGCCCGCTCACCGATGAGCGGTTCTCCACCGCCGAGTTCAAGTCCTGATCTGACGCTCCGAGTCGTGGGGGGGGGCCCTGGGGGGGGGCGCGCCCCCCCCCCACACCCCCCCCCCCCCCCCCCCGCCGCGCGGCCCCCCCCGCCCCCGCCCCCCCCCCGCCCCCGGCCACCCCCCCGTCGAGGTGGTACGGGAAACGGGGACGGGGAGCGCCGGGCCGGCGCGCCCCTGCCGGGGTCGCGCGGTCCGCGACCGCGGTTCGGCTAGTCCACGGCGCGGCGCATGAAGCCACGCATGCCGATCATCGAGAACACCACGAAGACCCCGGTGAGCACGCACATGCACAGCCACAGCGGCAGCGACTCGACCCCCGGCGGGCCGACGAGCGACCGGGTCGCCTCGCTGATGTAGGTGAGCGGGTTCAGCGAGCAGATCACCTGGTACCAGCGCAGCGAGTCCAGGCCCAGCAGCGGGAACTGGGTCGCGCCGGTGAACATGATCGGGGTCATCACCACGGTGAACATGATCTGGATGTGCTGCGTCGGCACCAGCGTGCCGAAGGCGAGGCCCACCGCCGCACCGACCAGCGCGCCGATCGCCAACACCCCGACCACCTTGAGCACGACCGCCCAGGGCCAGGTGACACCGAGCATGAGCATGCCGACCGGGATCAGCACCACGCCGGCGATCAGGCCGCGGATGCCGCCGAAGACGATCTTCTCCAGGGCCACCAGCGGAATCGCCATGGGCGACAGGAGGCGGTCCTCGATCTCCCGGGTGAAGGAGAAATCCATCATCATCGGCAGCGCGGTGTTCTCCAGGCCGATCAGGAAGGCGTTCAGCGCGATGACGCCGGGCAGCAGCACGTTGGAGAAGTCGTCGCTGGCGTAGCCCAGGTCGCTGAGCACCTTGCCGAAGATCAGCAGCATGAACAGCGGCTGGATGAAGACCTGGAGCAGGAAGCCGACAAGCTCCCGGCCGGTGACGAACAGGTCCCGCGAGAGCACCGCCCGGAACGTGGCGAACTGGTCCAGCGCGCGCACCGGCGGCGGCGACGAGGCCGGCGACGGCGCGGACGGGGGGGCGGGGGCGGCGACGCTCACCGAAGTTCCCTTCCGGTCAGGTGGATGAAGACATCTTCCAGGCTGGGCTGGCCGATGTTCAGGTCACGGACCTCGCAGCCCAGGTCGGCGAGGATCTTCATCGCCATCGGGATGGCGTTGGCCGGCTGGCCGCTGGTGTAGACCCGGAAGGAGAGCGGGGCGTCCGGGTCGGCGGGGGCGTCGGGGGCCGGCGCGGGCATCGGCATCGCCGGCATGCCCGGGAACGCCGGCGCGGCGACGGGCGCCGGGGCGGTCACCTTGAAGTGTTCCACCTGCTCCACGTCCGGGATCGCGTCGAGCGCGGCCCGCACCTGCTCGGCGGGGGCACCGGGGGTCACCACGAGGGTCAGGGTGCTGCTGCCCGGCAGCGTACGGGTCAGCGCGGACGGGGTGTCCAGGGTGAGCAGCTTGCCGTGGTCGACGATGCCGACCCGGTCGCAGAGCTTCTCCGCCTCGTCCATGTCGTGCGTGGTGACCACCACGGTCACCCCGGACCGCTTCAGCTCGGCGACCCGGTCGTGCACGAAGAGCCGGGACTGGGGGTCGAGGCCCGCGGACGGCTCGTCGAGGAAGAGCACCCGGGGCGAGTGCATCAGCGCGCGGGCGATCATCGTGCGCTGGGCGAGGCCGCCGGACAGAAAGTCGGTACGGTGGTTCGCGAAGTCCTTGAGCCCCATCTGGTCCAGCAGCTCGTCCGCCCGCCGGATGCGCTCCGCCCGGGGCACGCGGTGGTACGCCGCGTGGAACAGCAGGTTCTGCCGGACGGTCAGCGCCCGGTCCAGGTTCACCCGCTGCGGTACGACCGCCAGCAACTGCCGCGCGACAGCGGGCGCGCCGATCACGTCCGCGCCGCACACCCGGGCCCGGCCCGAGGTGGCCCGCACCCGTGTGGTCAGCACCCCGATCGTCGTCGTCTTGCCCGCCCCGTTCGGCCCGAGCAGGCCGAAGACCTCACCGGCGGCGACGGAGAAACTCAGCCCGTCCACCGCCGGTGGCATGTTGGGCTGGTACCGCTTGACCAGCTCCGTGACCACCACTGCCTCGTCCACGTCGTCATGCTCCGTCCTGCAACGTCGGTTCGATAGATGTGTGTGCGCCGATAGGGGGCGCTAGGGGCACGCCAGGGGCGGGAACGGTCACAGGCCCCGCGCGGCCAGCCACCGCTGGAGCGTGCCGGCGAGTTCCGGCCCCCGGTCGGCGACCATGCTGAAGTGGTCACCGGCCGCGTCCGCCACCTCGTGCGGGTAGGGCCAGCGGGACCGCCAGCCGTCCTCCTCGCCGTTCCACTCCCCCAACGGCTCGCTGGCCCGGACCAGCAGGGTCGGCACCGCCATCTCGATCGGCTGCCAGTCCAGGAACAGGGGCAGGTAGCCGGCCCACGCGGTCGTCCGCCAGTCGTCCATCGGCGTGTACGCGGTCTCCCGGTCGATCATCCCGTCGAGCAGCTGCGGCACCCACCCGCCGAGCACCTCGCTGTTGGCCGGGTAGGTGTCCATCAGCACCACCGCGTCCGGGGAGCGGCCCTGGCGTTCCAGCTCGCCGGCGAGCAGGTTGGCCACCATCGCGCCACCCGAGTGACCGGCCAGCACGAACGGGCCGCCGTCGACGGCGCGCAGCACCGTGTCGGCGTGCACCCGCAGCAGGGCGTCGAGGTCGGCGGGGAGCTCCTCGCCCACGCCGAACCCGGGGTTGGGCAGGGCCCAGACGTTGCGCACCCCCCGGAAGCCGGCGGCGAGCCGGGCGTACTCGTGGGCGCCGGAGAGCAGGGACATGGTGCAGCAGCACACCAGCTGCGCCGCGGCGCTGCCCTCGGCCAGCCGCAGGATGCCGGCCGGGCGGGTGAGCTGCGCCGGCTCGCTGAAGCTGGGCCGGAACTGCGCGAGCTTGACCAGGAGTTCGGCATACCCGGCGGGATCCTCGCGCGCCTTCGGCTGGTTGAACAGCCCGCCGAGCAGCCCGCCGCCGGAACTCTCCGCGGCCGGTCCCCCGGCGTCGTCCGCGCCGTCCCCGGCCGCGTCCGCGCCGCCGAGCTGACCGAGCAGGTGGCGGGCGAGCGCCGTAGGGGTGGGATGGTCGAAGAGCAGGGTGGCCGACAGCTCCGCCCCGGTCTCCTGGCACAGCGCGTCGCGCAGCTCCAGCGCGGTCAGCGAGTCGAAGCCGAGCTCCAGGAAGTCCCGGTCGGCCTCGACCGCCCCGGGCGAGGCGTGCCCGAGCACCGTGGCCACGCGCGCGCGGACCAGATCCAGCAGGATCCCGTGCCGATCGCCGGCCGGGGTGCCGGCCAGCCGGTCCCGGAAGGCCAGGGCGGGGTCGGTCGCCTCGCCACCGGAGCCGGCGTCCCGGGCCACGGCGGCCGCCGCCTCGGGCACGCCGTGCAGCAGCGGTGCGGGCCGTACGGCGGTGAAAGCCGGCACGAACGCCGGCCAGTCGAGGTCGGCGACCGCGAGCTGGTCGTCGCCGCGGCCCACGGCCTGCTGCAACGCGGACACGGCCAGTTCGGCGGGGAGCGGACGGACCCCCCGGCGGCGCAGCTGTGCCGGGTCGGTGACCTCGTCGGCCCAGGGCACCCACGCGACGACGGTGGCCGGGCGGCCGGCGGCGCGCAGGCCGGCGGCCAGCGCCTCCAGCCCGGCGCCCGCGGCGGCGGCGACTGCCGCTCCCCCGCTGCCCCAGACCGCGGCGGTGGAGGTGAAGACCACGAACTCGTCGATCGGCCGGCCGGCGCAGGCCCGGTCGAGCAGCTCCACCCCGGCGGTACGGGCGGCCACGGCGTGGGCCAGCTCGCGCGGATCCAGCGCCGCGACCGGTTCGCCGGCCCCGTCGGAGTCAGCGACGTGCAGGACGGTGCGGACCACCGTCCCGGCGTCGGCCAGCCGGTCCAGCGCCTCGGGCAGCCCGTCGAGGTCGTCGACGACGGTGACGGCGACGTCCGGGCCGACCGTGCCGGTGGGCACCCCGGGACCGACGAGGACGAGATGGGTGGCGCCGCGGTCGGCGAGCCACCGCAGCAGGTGCGGGGTGCGCACCGCCGCGGCCCCGTGCACCAGGACCCCGCCCCGGGGCCGCCAGTCCGCGTCGGCGGCGGTGCCGGCCGGGGCGCGCGACAGCCGCCGCGCGTACACCCCGCCGGAACGCACCGCCAGCTGGTCCTCGTCGCCGCCGGCCGCGACGAGCCGGGCGAGCGCGGCGAGCGCGGCGTCGTCCGGCTCCGCCGGCAGGTCGACCAGCCCGCCCCAGAGGCGCGGCTGTTCCAACGCCAGCACCCGACCCAGGCCCCAGAGGTACGCGCCGGCGACGCCGGGCGCGGCATCGTCGGCGTCGACGGCCACCGCGCCCCGGGTCACGGTCCACACCGGCGCGCTGCCCCCGGCGACGGCCCGGACGAGCGCGGCGGTCCCGGCCAGCGCGACCGTCCCCGTGGCCTCCGCCGCCAGCAGCGAGACCACGACCGACGGGGTGCCCCCGGCGTGCGCGACGGCCCGGGCGATCTCGTCCGGGTCGTCGCCCACGGTCACGAGCACCGGGTCCAGTCCCTCGGCGCGCAGTGCGGCCAGCACGCCCGTGGCGTCGGTCCACGTCCCGGCCACCACCAGGCAGCCGCCGGTCGTCGCGGTGCCGGAGGGCGCGGCGACGCGGACCCAGTCGGCGCGGTACCGCAGGCCGTCCAGGGCGGAACCGCGGCGCCGCCGGTCCCGGTAGGACGCCAGGGCGGGCAGCAGCTCGGCGAGCGCCTCCTGCCGGTCGGCGTCCAGGCCGAGCGCGGCGGCCAGCACGGCCGGCCGGTCCTGGGTCACGGCGGCCCAGAACTCCTCGTCGTCGCTCGGCGCGGCGGGCTGACGGAGGTCGACGGCGGGCGGATCCGGCCAGTACCGCTCGTGGTGGAAGGCGTAGGTGGGCAGCTCGACGCGCGCGGCGTCGCTGCCGGCGAAGAGGGCCGGCCAGTCCACCCCGGCGCCGCGCAGGTCGACGGCGGCGAGCGCGGCGAGCAGGCTGGCCGGCTCGGGCTGGTCCCGGCGGCCGAGCGGCACGAAGGCCGCCGGCTCGACGTCGGGCAGGCACTCGCGGGCCAGCGCGGTCAGGGCGCCGTCGGGGCCGAGCTCCAGGAAGGTCCCCACGCCGGCGGCGGCCAGGGTGGCGACGCCCTCGTGGAAGCGGACGGTGTCCCGGACGTGGTCGACCCAGTAGCCCGGGTCGGTGGCCTGGGCGGCGGTGAGCGGCTCGCCGGTGCGGTCGGAGACGACAGGCAGGGTCGGCGGATGCCAGGTGACCTTCTCCGCGACGACCCGGAAGTCGGCCAGCATGGCGTCCATCCGGGCCGAGTGGAAGGCGTGGCTGACCCGCAGCCGGCGGGACCGCCGGCCCTCGGCGGCCAGCCGCGCACCGGCCGCGAGCACAGCCTCCTCGTCGCCGGAGAGCACCACCGACCGGGGGCCGTTCACGGCGGCCAGCGACACCCGCTCGTCGAGCAGCGGGGTCACGTCGGCCTCCGACGCCCGCACCGCCAGCATCGCCCCGCCGGCCGGCAGCTGCTGCATCAGCCGGCCCCGGGCGGCCACCAGGGCCGCGGCGTCGGCCAGCGACAGCACGCCGGCGACGTGCGCCGCGGCCAGCTCGCCGACCGAGTGGCCGAGCAGGTGCTGCGGGCGCAGCCCCCACGCCGTGACCAGCCGGTAGGCGGCGACCTCGTAGGCGAACAGTGCCGGCTGGGTGAACTCGGTACGGTCCAGCAGCGCCGCCTCGGGCGAGTCGGGATCGGCGAAGACCACCTCCCGCAGCGGCCGGCTCAGGTGCCGGTCCAGTTCCCCGGCCACCTCGTCGAAGGCGGCGGCGAACACCGGGAACCGGCGGCACAGCTCGGCGCCCATGCCGAGGCGCTGGGCGCCCTGGCCGGTGAAGAGGAAGGCGACCTTGCCGGCCGGGCGGGCCACGCCGCGTACCACGCCGGACGTGTTGCGCTCCTCGGCGACCGCGCGCAGGCCGGCCAGCAGCGCGTCGCGGTCCTCGCCGATCACCGCTGCCCGGTGCGGCAGCGCCGCGCGGGTGGTGACAAGCGAGTACGCCACGTCGGCCGGGGCCAGGTCGGGGTGGTCGGCCAGGTGGCCCAGCAGCCGCCGGGCCTGCCCGGCCAGGGCCGGCGCGGAGCGGGCGGAGACGATCCAGGGGGTCGGCGGGGCGGGCGTACCGGCCGGCCGGGCGTCGTCGGTGTCCGCTTCGGCGGCCTGCTCGATGATGACGTGCGCGTTGGTGCCGCTGATCCCGAACGCGGAGACCCCGGCCCGGCGCGGCTGCCCGGTCTCCGGCCAGGGCTCCGCCCCGGTCAGCAGGGACACCGCCCCGGCCGACCAGTCGACGTGCGGGGTGGGCTCGTCCACGTGCAGGGTGGGCGGCAGCATCCCGTGCCGCATGGCCAGGACCATCTTCATCACCCCGGCGACGCCCGCGGCCGCCTGGGTGTGCCCGATGTTCGACTTCACCGACCCCAGCCACAACGGCCGGTCGGCGCGGCGGTCCTTCCCGTACGTGGCCAGCAACGCCTGCGCCTCGATCGGGTCGCCGAGCGTCGTACCGGTGCCGTGCGCCTCGACGACGTCCACCTGGTCGGCGGTCAGCCCCGCGTTGGTCAGGGCCTGCCGGATCACCCGCCGCTGGGACGGGCCGTTCGGGGCGGTCAGCCCGCTGCTCGCCCCGTCCTGGTTGACCGCGCTGCCGCGCACCACGGCGAGGATCGGGTGGCCGTTGCGGCGGGCGTCGGAGAGCCGCTCGACAAGCAGCATGCCGGCCCCCTCGGACCAGCCGGTGCCGTCGGCGGCGGCGGCGAACGACTTGCACCGGCCGTCGGTGGACAGGCCGCGCTGGCGGGAGAACTCGACGAAGACGGTCGGGGTGGCCATCACCGACACCCCGCCGACCAGCGCCATCGTGCACTCCCCCAGCCGCAGCGCCTGGCAGGCGAGGTGCAGCGCGACCAGGGACGAGCTGCACGCCGTGTCCACGGTGACCGCCGGCCCCTCCAGTCCCAGGGCGTACGAGATCCGGCCGCTGGCCACGGCGGCGGCGCTACCGGTGCCGAGGTAGCCCTCGACGCCGCCGCTGACCCCGGTGAGCAGCGCGGCGTAGTCGCCCTGGCTGCTCGTCGCCGCGTACACGCCGGTGGGCGCGCCCCGCAGCGTGGTCGGGTCGATGCCGGCCCGCTCGAACGCCTCCCAGGCGGTCTCCAGCAGCAGCCGCTGCTGCGGGTCCATGGCGAGGGCCTCGCGGGGACTGATGCCGAAGAAGGCGGGGTCGAAGTCCCCGGCGGAGTAGAGGAACCCGCCCTCCCGCACGTACGACGTGCCCCGGCTGTCCGGGTCGGGATCGGGGTCGTAGAGCGCCCCCAGGTCCCAGCCCCGGTCGTCGGGGAACGCCGACATCGCGTCGGTGCCGTCGGCCACCAGGTCCCACAACTGCTCCGGCGACCCGACGCCGCCGGGGAACCGGCAGCTCATGCCGATGATCGCCACCGGCTCGCTGAGCGCGGCGGTGAGCTGCTGGTTCTGCTGCTTGAGCTTCTGGTTGTCGAGCAGGGACGCGCGCAGCGCGCCGACGACCTCGTCCAGTGAAACACTCATCGGGGGCTCCTCAGGGCCGGCCGGGTCACGAGTCGGAGCCTTCCAGGGCCATCCGGACCAGGCCGGCGACGTCGAGTTCGTGGATCTGCGCCTCGGGCGCGGCCGGGGCGGCGGACGCCACGGCCGGCGGACCGGCGCTCGTGCGGGCCAGCTGGAGCAGCTGGTCGAGCAGACCCGTCCGCCGCAGCTCGTCCAGCGGGATCGCGGCGAGGGCCCGGCGGACCGACTCCTCGTCGCCGTCCTCGCCGAACTCCCCGTCGCCGTCGGCGAAGAGCTCCTCGTACAGGTGGTCGGCCAGCCCGGCCGGCGTCGGGTAGTCGAAGACGACAGTGGTGGGCAGGTCGTGCCCGGTGGCCGCGGTGAGCAGGTTGCGCAGCTCCACGGCGGTGAGCGAGTCGAAGCCGAGGTCCAGGAAGCCCCGGTCCGTCTCGATCACGTCGCCGGAGGAGTGGCCGAGCACCTTCGCCGCGTCGACGCGCACCATCTCCAGCAGCGCGGCCCGCCGCTCGTCGCCGGGCAACGCCCGCAATTCGGCGAGCAGGTCCCGCGCGACGGGCGCGGTGGCGTCCGGCGCGTCGGCGGGGGTGACGGCCAGCTCGCGTACGGCCGGCAGGTCGGCCAGCAGCGGGCTGGGCCGCAGCGAGGTGAACAGCGGCGCGAAGGTGGCCCAGTCGACGTCGGCGACGGTGACGCAGGTGTCGCCGGCGGCCAGGGCGTGTCGCAGCCCGGCCATCGCCACGCCGGGCGGCATCACCCGCAGGCCGCGGCGGAGCAGCTGCTCCGCCGCCCCCTCGGTGTACATGCCGGACTCGGTCCACGGCCCCCAGGCGACGGAGGTGGCCGCCAGGCCCCGGCCGCGGCGTCGCTCGGCGAGCGCGTCCAGGTAGGCGTTGCCGGCCGCGTACGCGCCCTGCCCGCCGCTGCCCCACACCGCCGAGATGGACGAGAAGAGCACGAACGCGTCCAGGTCGACGCCGTCGAGCAGCTCGTCGAGGTGCTCGGCGCCGGACAGCTTCGGGGCGATGACGTACGCCAGGTCCTCCAGGGTGGTGTCGGCCAGCGGCACCACCTCGCTGACGCCCGCGGCGTGCACCACCGCGCGCAGCGGCGGTCCCTCCCGCCCGAGGTCGGCCAGGAGCTCGGCCACCGCGTTCCGGTCGGCGGCGTCGCAGCGGGCGACCCGGCAGTCCACCCCGAGGCCGGTCAGCTCGGCGAGCAGCTCGGCGGCGCCGGGGGTGTCGGTGCCGCGCCGGCTGGTCAGCACCACCCGTTCCGCGCCGGCGCCGGCCACCCAGCGGGCCACGTGCCCGCCGAGCGCGCCGGTGCCGCCGGTGATCAGGACGGTGCCCCGGGGCTGCCACGGCGCGGGCTCCCCGTCGGTGACGGCCGGGACGAGCCGCCGCACCAGCACCCCGGACTCGCGGACGGCGAGTTGGTCCTCCACGCCGCCGCCGGTGAGGATGCCGCCGAGCCGCATCGCCGTCCAGGGCTCGAGGTCGGTGGGCAGGTCGACCAGACCGGCCCAGCGGGCGGGCTGTTCCAGCGCGGCCACCCGGCCGAGGCCCCACAGCATCGCCTGCCGCGGGTTGGCCGGGACGTCGCCGTCGCCGACCCCGACGGCACCCTGGGTCACGGACCAGAGCCGGGCCGGGGCGTCGAGGTCGACGAGCTGCTGGAGCAGGTGCACGGTCGCGGCGAGGCCACGCGGCAGCGCCGGGTGCTCGGCGTGCGGGGCGTCGTCCAGGCCGAGGAAGGAGAGGATCGACAGCGGCCCCCCGTCCTCGCCGAGTGCCTCGGTGAGCACGTCGGCGAACCCGCCGCACAGCTCGTCGGGGTCGGCGCCGGTGTCCACGGGCACGATCGTCACGTCGGTGCCCAGGGCCCAGGTGCAGGAGTTCAGGTCGGGGTCGTCGGCCCGGTCGGCGGGCAGCAGCACCAGCCAGCGGCCGGGGTCCTGCTCCTGCGGGGTCTCCTCGATGGGCTCCCAGACGACCCGGTACCGGCTGCCGTCGACCAGGGACCGTTCCCGGCCGCGCCGCCGCCAGGCGGAGAGCGCGGGCAGCACCGTCCCGAACGGCTGGTCGCGGTCGACGTCCAGGTCGCGGGCCAGCGACTCGAGGTCCTCGGCCTCGACGGCCGCCCAGAAGCGACGCTCGACGTCGGTGCGGTCGTCCTCGGCCGCCAGGCTGGCCCACGGCGGCGGCTCCGGCCAGTAGCGCTGCCGGTCGAACGTGTAGGTGGGCAGGTCGACGCGCTGCGCGCCGGTGCCCGCGTAGAGGGCGAACCAGTCCGGGGAGACGCCGTGGGTGTGCAGCGCGGCGACCGCCCGCAGCAGGGTGGTCGGCTCGGGGCGGTCCCGGCGCAGGGCGGGCACGACCAGCGGGGCCCGGCCGCCGGTCGGGGCGTCCCCGGCCAGGACGGCCTGGGCGAGGGCGGTGAGCACCCCGTCCGGGCCGATCTCGACGTAGCCGGTGACGTTGCGCTCCCGCAGCGCCGCGACGGCGTCGGCGAAGCGCACGGCGTCGCGGGCGTGCCGCACCCAGTACTCCGGCGTGCCGATCTCCGCCGCGTCGACCGGCGCGCCGGTGACGGTGGAGATCATCGGGATGGTCGGGTCCTGGTACCGCAGCCGCCCGGCGACGGCGGCGAGGTCGTCGAGCACCGGTTCCATCAGCGGGCTGTGGAACGCGTGGCTGACCGTCAGCCGCCGGATCCGGACGCCCCGCGCGGTCCACTCGGCGGCCAGCTCCTCGACGGCGTCGCCGGCCCCGGACACCACGACGGCGGCGGGACCGTTGACGGCGGCGACGGAGACCCGGTCGGCGCGGTCGCCGAGCCCGGCGGTCACCTCGGCCTCGGTGGCGGCGATGGCGAGCATCGCCCCGCCGGCCGGCAGCGCCTGCATCAGCCGGCCCCGGGCGGCGACCAGCTCGGCGGCGTCGGCCAGGGAAAGCACCCCGGCGGCGTGGGCGGCGGCGAACTCGCCGATGGAGTGCCCGGCGACCGCGTCGGGGCGCACCCCCCACGCCTCGAACAGCCGGAACAGCGCCACCTCCACGGCGAAGAGCGCCGGCTGGGTGAACTCGGTCCGGTCCAGCGCCTCGGCCTCTCCGGTGTCGGGCTCGGCGAAGAGCAGCGGCTTCAGCGGGCGGGGCAGGTGCGGGTCGAGTGCGGCGCAGGCCTCGTCGAGCGCGGCGGCGAAGACCGGGAACGCCTCGGCCAGCTCGCGACCCATCCCGGCCCGCTGCGCCCCCTGCCCGGAGAACAGGTACGCCACCTTCGGCCGGGACGCGGCCACGCCGGTGACCACCAGCGGCGAGTCCTCACCGGCGCCGAGGGCGCGCAGCCCGGCGCCCAGCGCGATCCGGTCGGTGGCCAGCACGACGGCCCGGTGCTCCAGGGTGGCCCGGGAGACCGCCGACGACCAGCCCACGTCGACCGTCCGGGGGGCCTCCAGCCCGGTGAGCTGCTCGGCCCAGCGGTCCGCCTGGGCGGCCAACGCGACCGCCGTACGTCCCGACAGCAGCACCGGCACCACCGGCAGCCCGGCCGGCTCCCCGGTCGGCGGCTCGACGACGGACGGCTCCGGGGCCTGCTCCAGGATGGTGTGCGCGTTGGTGCCGCTGATGCCGAACGAGGAGACGGCCGCGCGGCGCGGGTGGTCGGTGACCGGCCACGGGCGGCCCTCGCCGAGCAGCTCGACCGCGCCGACGGACCAGTCCACCTGGTCGGTCGGCTCGTCGACGTGCAGGGTCTGCGGCAGGTAGCCGTGCCGCAGTGCCAGCACCATCTTGATGATCCCGGCGACGCCGGCGGCGGCCTGCGTGTGCCCGATGTTGGACTTGATCGAGCCGAGCCAGAGCGGCTGGTCGGCGGGCCGCTGGCCGTACGTGGCGAGCAGGGCCTGCGCCTCGATCGGGTCGCCGAGCTTGGTGCCGGTGCCGTGCGCCTCGACGGCGTCCACGTCGGCCGGGGTGAGGCCGGCGTTGGCGAGCGCCTGCCGGATCACCCGCTGCTGCGACGGCCCGTTCGGGGCGGTCAGGCCGTTGGAGGCGCCGTCCTGGTTGACCGCGCTGCCCTTGATCACGGCGAGCACGGGGTGGCCGTTGCGGCGGGCGTCGGAGAGCCGCTCGACGAGCAGCAGGCCGAGGCCCTCGCCCCAGCTGGTGCCGTCGGCGGCGGAGGCGAACGCCTTGACCCGGCTGTCCGGGGCGAGCCCCCGCTGCCGGCTGAAGCCGACGAACACCCCGGGGGTGGACATGACGGTGACGCCGCCGACGAGGGCGAGGGAGCACTCCGAGCGGCGCAGCGCCTGGCAGGCCCAGTGCAGCGCGACCAGCGACGACGAGCAGGCGGTGTCGACCGAGACGGCGGGCCCCTCCAGCCCGAGGGTGTACGACACCCGGCCGGAGAGCACGCTGCCGGCGTTGCCGGTCATCAGGTGCCCCTCGGCGCCCTCGGCGCTGAACATCAGGTTCCGGTAGTCCTGGTAGTTGGTGCCGACGAAGACGCCGGTGGGGCTGCCGCGCAGCGCGTGCGGGTCGATCCCGGCCCGCTCGATCGCCTCCCAGGACGCCTCCAGCAGGAGCCGCTGCTGCGGGTCCATGGCCAGGGCCTCGCGGGGGCTGATGCCGAAGAAACCGGCGTCGAAGTCGGCGGCCCCGGTGACGAATCCGCCCTCGCGGGCGTAGCTGGTGCCCTCCTTCTCCGGGTCGGAGTCGAAGAGCCGGTCGAGGTCCCAGCCCCGGTCGGTGGGGAACTCGCCGATCGCGTCGCCGCCGGCGGCGAGGAGCTGCCACAGCTGCTCCGGGGTGTCCGCACCGCCGGGCAGGCGGCAGCTCATCGCCACGATGGCGATCGGCTCGTCGTCGTCGACCGGTGCGGCCGGGGCGGGGGTGGCCACGTCCGGGGCGGCCCCGGTGAGCAGTTCGTCGAGGTGCGCGGCGAGCGCCGTCGGGTTCGGGTAGTCGAAGGCGAGCGTCGCGGGCAGCCGCAGGTCGGTGGCGGTGGCCAGGAAGTTGCGCATGTCCACGGCGGTCAGCGAGTCCAGGCCGAGGTCGCGGAAGGGCAGGGTGGCCGGGATGTCGTCGGCCGCGCCGTAGCCGAGCGCGGTCGCCGCGCACTGGCGGACCAGCTCCAGCAGCGTCGCGGCGCGCTCCGTCGCGGCGAGCCCGGCGAGCCGCCGCGCCAGGGCGGACGGTACGTCCGTCGCCTCCTCGGCGGCCTCCTGCGGGGCCGGCCGCGTCGCCTCGCGCACCTCTTCGAGGTCGCCGATCAGCGGGCTGGGCCGGACCAGGGTGAACGCGGGGGCGAAGCGGGCCCAGTCGATGTCGGCGATCAGGGTCGTGGTCTCGCCGCGCCGCAGCGCCCGGGCGAGGGCCTCGACGGCCAGGTCCGGGTCCATGCCGAGCATGCCGCCCCGGCGCAGCCGCTGCTGGGCGCGTTCGTTGTCGGCGGGCAGGCCGGCCCCGCTCCACGCGCCCCAGGCCACCGAGAGGGCGGGCAGGCCCTCGGCCCGGCGCCGCTCGGCGAGGGCGTCGAGGAACGCGTTCGCCGCCCCGTACGCGCCCTGCCCGGCGTTGCCGGTGGTGCCGGCGACCGAGGAGAACAGCACGAAGGCGTCGAGGTCGCGGTCGCGGGTCAGCTCGTCCAGGTGGACGGCGGCTGCGCACTTGGGCGCGGCGACGGTGTGCAGGCGCTGCGGGGTGACGGTGTCGACGATCCCGTCGTCGAGGACGGCGGCGGTGTGCAGCACGGCGGTCACCGGGGCGTCGGCGGGGACGGCGGCCAGCAGGTCGGCCACCTGCGCCCGGTCGGCGACGTCGCAGCGGGCCACGGTGACCCGTACGCCGAGGTCGGTCAGCTCCGCCTCCAGTTCGGCGGCGCCCGGGGCGTCCGGGCCGCGCCGGCTGGCCAGCAGGACGTGCGCGGCGCCGGAGCGGGCCGCCCAGCGGGCCAGGTGCCCGCCCAGCCCGCCGGTGCCGCCGGTGATCAGCACGGTGCCGCGCATCCGCCAGGTGTCGTCGACGGCGTCGCCGGACGCGGCCGGCTCGGGCTCGGTGAGCCGGGTGAGCCGGCGGACGAAGACCCCGGACTCGCGCACGGCGAGCTGGTCCTCGTCGCCGCCGAACTGCTCCGCGCCGTCGTCGTCGCCGAACTGGTCGGCGCCACCGCCGAACTGGTCCTCGCCGCCGGCGCCGAGCGCCGCGCAGAGCAGGGCGCCGGCCTGCGCGTCGAGGGTGTGCGGCAGGTCGAGCAGGCCGCCCCAGCGGGCGGGGTGTTCGAGGGCGACCGCGCGGCCGAGCCCCCAGACGGCGGCGGCGACGGGGCTCGGCGCCGGGTCGTCGGCGCTGACCGCGACGGCTCCCCGGGTCGCGCACCACAGCGGCGCCTCGACGCCGAGCGTCCCGAGCGCCTGCACCAGCAGGGCGGTGCCCGAGACTGCCAGCGAGGTCGCCGGGTGCTCCGGGTGCGCCCGCTCGTCGAGGCCCAGCAGGGAGAGCACGGCGACGGGTCCGTCCGGGCCGGCGAGCGCGGCGCGCAGCGGTTCGGCCAGCGCCGCCGGGTCGTCGGTGGCGTCCAGTTCCACGGGTACGACGTCCGCGCCGAAGTTGCCGAGCGCCGACAGCACGTCGGCGACCAGGGGGTCCCCGGCCAGCGCCGCGGGCACCGGGACGAGCCAGGTGCCGGCGAGCCAGGTCAGCGGCAGGTCGGGCACGGCCTGCCAGGTGACCCGGTAGCGCCACCGGTCGAGGTCCGGCTCGCCGTCGGGCGCGGCGAGGAAGGCCGGCGGAGCGGGCCAGTACCGGTGGTGGTCGAAGGCGTACGTGGGCAGGTCGACGGTGGGCGCGGCGGGGAGGACCTTCGTCAGGTCGACGGGCAGGCCGATGGCGTGCGCCGCGGCGAGGTTGGTCAGCAGCCGGGTCGCGTCGTCGTCGTCGCGGCGCAGGCTGCCCAGGGTGTGGCCGGTGACTCCGGTGTCGTCGAGGATCGCCGTGACCGGCATCGTCAGCACCGGGTGCGGGCTGATCTCCACGAACGTGGTGTGCCCGGCGGCGACGGCCACCCGCACCGCCGTGTCGAAGAGCACCGTCCGGCGCAGGTTGTCGTACCAGTAGTCCGCGCCCATGGAGATCGGGTCGGCCCAGTCCCCGGTGAGGGTGGAGACCAGGCGGGTGTGGCCGACCTGCGGCGTCACGTCGGCCAGGTCGGCGCGCAACTGCTCGGCGACCTCCTGCACGGCGGGCGAGTGCGACGCGTAGTCCACGGGGATCAACCGGGCCCGGACCCCCTCGGCCTGGCACGCCTGCACCAGGTCGGCGACGTGCTGCGGCGGGCCGGAGACCACGACGGTGGACGGGCCGTTGACCGCCGCCACCCCGACGCCGGGGAAGGCCGGCAGCCGCTCGGCGACCGCGTCGGCCGACAGGTCCACCGACGCCATCGTGCCGGTGCCGCGCAGCACGGTCAGGGCGCGGGAACGCAGCGCCACCGCCTTCGCGGCGTCCTCGAGGCTGAGGATGCCGGCGACGCAGGCCGCGCCGATCTCGCCCTGCGAGTGGCCGATCACCGCGGCCGGGGTGACCCCGGCGTGCTGCCACACGGCGGCGAGCGCCATGCCGACGGCCCACAGCACCGGCTGCACGACCTCGACCCGCTCCAGCCACGACTCGTCGTCGCCGGTCAACACCGACACCACGTCGACGGCGAGATACGGGTCGAGGGCCCGCTGGCACTCGGCGAGCTTCGCGTCGAACACCGGCGTCCGGCCCACCAGGCCGGCGGCCATCCGCGCCGACTGCGCGCCCTGACCGGGGAAGACGAACACCGGGCCCGCGCCGGGGCCCGACGCCACACCGCTGACGACGTTCCCGGCGGGCAGGCCGGCCGCGACCGCGTCCAGCCCCGCCAGCAGCTCGTCGGCGGTCGAGCCGACCACGGCGGCGCGGTGGTCGAACGTCGACCGGGTGGCCGCCAGGGACCAGCCCACCGCGGCCGGCTCCAGCCCGTCGCGCTGGCGCAGGTGCGACGCGAGCCGCGCGGCCTGCCCGGCCAGGGCGGCCTTCGACCGGGCCGACACCGGCCAGAGGAGCGCGTCGGCCGCGACCAGCCCGGGGGCGGATTCGGCGCGGCGCTCCTCGGCCGACTCGTCCGGCTGCTCGATGATCACGTGGGCGTTGGTGCCGGAGATGCCGAACGAGGAGACGGCACCCCGCCGCGCCCGGCCCGTCTCGGGCCACGGCCGGGCCTCGGTGGCCAGTTCCACCGCGCCGGCCGTCCAGTCGATGTGCGGGGACGGGGCGTCGACGTGCAGCGTCGCCGGGACGACGCCGTGCCGGATGGCGAGCACCAGCTTGATCACCCCGGCCACGCCGGCGGCGGCCTGGGC
Organism: Micromonospora sp. NPDC049060; assembly: GCF_040649055.1. Taxonomy (NCBI): domain Bacteria; kingdom Bacillati; phylum Actinomycetota; class Actinomycetes; order Micromonosporales; family Micromonosporaceae; genus Micromonospora; species Micromonospora sp. NPDC049060. Next base: position 14,821 of record NZ_JBEZEV010000019.1, on the reverse strand, counting down.
GTGGCCGATGTTCGACTTCACCGAGCCGAGCAGCAGCGGCGGGGCGTCCCCCCGGTCCTGCCCGTACGTGGCGATGAGCGCCTGCGCCTCGATCGGGTCGCCCAGCTTGGTGCCGGTGCCGTGCGCCTCCACGACGTCGACGTCGGCGGTGGAGAGCCGGGCGGAGGCGAGGGCCTGGCTGATCACCCGCTGCTGCGCCGGCCCGTTCGGGGCGGTCAGCCCGTTCGACGCGCCGTCCTGGTTGACGGCCGTGCCGCGGACCACCGCGAGGACGTGGTGTCCGTTGCGACGGGCGTCCGACAGCCGCTCGACCAGCAGCCAGCCGACGCCCTCGGAGAACCCGGCGCCGTCGGCGCTGGCGGCGAACGACCTGCACCGCCCGTCCGTGGAGAGGGCGCGCTGCCGGCTGGATCCGATGTAGAGGCCCGGGGTGGCCATCAGGGTCACGCCGCCGGCCAGCGCCAGGTCGCACTCCCCCGCCCGCAGCGCCTGCACCGCGAGGTGCAGTGCCACAAGCGACGACGAGCAGGCCGTGTCGATGGAGACGGCCGGCCCTTCGAGCCCGAGGGTGTACGACACCCGGCCCGACGCGACGGCCGCCGCGCCCCCGGTCATCGAGTGCCCCTCGTCGCCGTCGGGCGACATCATCAGCAGGGTCCCGTAGTCCTGCCCGTTGGTGCCGACGAACACACCGGTCCGGCTGCCGCGCAGCGAGGCCGGGTCGATCCCGGCGGCCTCGACCGCCTCCCAGGACGTCTCCAGCAGCAACCGCTGCTGGGGGTCCATGGTCAGCGCCTCGCGGGGCGAGATGCCGAAGAAGGCGGAGTCGAAGTCCCCGGCCCCGTCGACGAACCCGCCCTCCCGGGCGTACGAGGTGCCCGGGTGGTCGGGGTCGGGGTGGTAGAGGCGCTCCAGGTCCCAGCCCCGGTCGTCGGGGAAGGGGGTGACCGCGTCCCGGCCGTCCCGCAACAGCTCCCACAGGTCGTCGGGGTTGCGCACCCCGCCCGGCAACCGGCAGCTCATCGCCACGATCGCCACCGGCTCCAGTTCCTGGGACTGTGCCTCACTGAGCCGGCGGCGGGTGTCGTGGAGATCAGCCATGACCCGCTTGAGGTAGTCGCGGAGCTTGTCTTCGTTGGCCATCGGAGTGCCGCTTCCTCGAAAGGGACGGGAGAGAGCTGGAGCTGGAAGGTCAGGAGATGCCGAGGTCCTTGTCGACCATCGCGAACAACTCGTCGTCGGTGGCGTCGTCGAGGTGCCGGCCGATGTCGGCGCCACCGCTGTCCTGGGCGAGCCGGGACAGCATCGCCTGCAGGCGTACGGTGGCACGCACCCGGGCCGCCTCGTCCCGCGCCACCACGTCGAGGCTGTCGGCGATCCGGTCCAGATCGTCGAGGAGGGCGGTCGGGGTGACCACGTCGTCGTGGGCGACCTCGGCGAAGAGGTACTCCGCCAGGGTCGTCGGGGTCGGGTAGTCGAAGACCAGGGTGACCGGCAGGGCCACGCCGGTGGCCGAGCCGAGCCGGTTGCGCAGCTCGACGGCGGTGACGGAGTCGAAGCCCAGCTCCCGGAACGCCCGGTGCTCGTCCACCGACTCGGCGGACGGGTAGTTGAGCACGGCGGCGACCTGGTTGCGGACCAGGCCGAGCAGCACGGCGAGCCGCTCGGCGGCGGGCAGGCCGGCGAGCCGGTCCTGCAACGTCTCCGGGCCGTCGCCGGCCTCCACGCTGGCCACCTGCTCGGCAGTGACGAGGCGCCGCACGTCCGGCAGGTCGCTGATCAGCGGGCCGGGCCGGGTGGCGGTGAAGGCGACGGAGAACCGTTCCCAGGCGATGTCGGCGATGGTCAGGAACGCCTCGCCGTGGTCCACGGCCTGGTGCAGCGCGGCGATGGCCGCCTCGGGGGTCATCTCGGGCACGCCGTGGCGGTGCAGCAGCTCGCCGAGCGGCCCGTCGGCCATGCCGCCGCCGGCCCACGCCCCCCAGGCGATGGAGGTGGCGGTCAGGCCGAGGCCACGCCGGTGCTGGGCGAGGGCGTCGAGGAACGCGTTGCTCGGGGCGTAGTTGCCGACGCCGGAGCTGGCCACGCTGCCGGCGAAGGACGAGAACATGATGAACGCCGACAGCTCGTGGTCGAGGGTCAGCTCGTGCAGGTTGTACGCGACGTCGACCTTGGCCTGGAGCACCCGCTCGATCTGCTCCGGCCGGATGTCGTTGATCATGGCGTCGTCGAGCACGGCGGAGGCGTGCACGACAGTGGTGAGCGGGTACTCGACGGGGATCGCGTCGATCAGGTCGGCCAGCGCGTCCCGGTCGGAGGCGTCGCACTCGACGACGGTGGCCTGGGCGCCCAGCTCGGTGAGGTCGTCGACGAGCTGCTGCGCGCCCGGCGCGGCCATACCCCGCCGGCTGACGACCACGATGTTCTCCACGCCGCTGCGGGCCAGCCAGCGGGCGGCGTGCCCGCCGAGCGCGCCCGTGCCGCCGGTGACCAGCGCCGTGCCGTACGGCTGCCACGGGTTCGCGGGCTGGCTCTCGCCGAGCGGGACCCGGGTGAGCCGGCGGGCGAGCAGTCCGCCGGGGCGTACCGCGATCTGGTCCTCCTCACCGGCGGCGGTGAGGGCCGCGACCAGCAGGTCGGCGCAGCGCTCGTCGACGGCCTCCGGCAGGTCCACGAGACCGCCCCAGCGCTGCGGGTGCTCCAGCGCGGCGACCCGGCCGAAGCCCCAGACCAGCGACTGCACCGGGGAGCGCAGCAGGTCGGCCATGCCGACGGACGCGGCGCCGGAGGTGACGCTCCACATCGGGGCGCGCAGGCCGAGGTCGCCGAGGGCCTGGAAGAGCGCGACGGTGGCGGCGAAGCCGCCGGGCACCGACGGGTGCAGCGGGTGGGCCAGCTCGTCGAAGGCGAGCAGCGAGACCACGCCGGTCACCTCGGCGGCGGCGTCGGCGCCACCCGGCGCGGCGGCGAGCGCCTCCTGAAGCAGCTTGCCGAACTGGTCGCGGTCGACGTCGGGGGTGGAGACGGGCACCGGGACGAGCGTCGCGCCGGCCGCCGCGAACGCGTCGACGCAGGCGTCCTGCCAGGGCTCGATGATGTCGCCGGTGGGCAGCACGACGACCCAGGTGCCGCTCATGCCCCGGTTGGTGACGCCGGTCAGCGGCTTCCAGGTGTCCTGGTAGCGCCAGCTGTCGATGTCGGACTGGCGGCGCCGCTGCCGGCGCCAGGAGGTGAGCAGCGGCAGGGCCGGCAGCAGCGCGTCGAGGACCTCGTGGGCCGGGGTGTCCTCGGTGGCGATGGTCTCGGCGAGGGCGGTGACGTCCCCGCGTTCCACGGCCGCCCAGAAGCTCGTGTCGCTGGGGTCGCCGCCGGCCGCGCCCTGGAGCAGGCTCTGCAGGTCGGGGCCGCCGCTGCCGTCCAGCCAGAACCGCTGGTGGTCGAAGGCGTACGTGGGCAGCGGCGCCACCTCGGTCTCGGCGAGGACGTTCGCGAGGTCGACGGGCAGGCCGATGGCGTACGCGGTGGCGAGGTTGGCCAGCAGCCGGGTCGCGTCGTCGTCGCCGCGGCGCAGGCTGCCCAGCGTATGCCCGGTGACGCCGGTGTCGTCGAGGATCGCCGTCACCGGCATCGTCAGCACCGGGTGCGGGCTGATCTCCACGAACGTGGTGTGCCCGGCGGCGATCGCCGTCCGGACGGCGGCGTCGAACCGCACGGTGCGGCGCAGGTTGTCGTACCAGTAGTCCGCGGTCATCGAGGCCGGGTCGACCCAGTCCCCGGTGAGCGTGGAGACCAGGCGGGTGTGGCCGGCCTGCGGGGTGACGTCGGCCAGGTCCGCGCGCAACTGCTCGGCGACCTGCTGCACGGCCTCGGAGTGGGAGGCGTAGTCCACGGGGATGAGCCGGGCGCGCAGGCCCTCGGCCTGGCACGCCGCGACGAGGTCGGCGACGGGCTGCGGCGGGCCGGAGACCACGACGGTGGACGGGCCGTTGACCGCCGCGACACCGACGCCCGGGAACGCCGGCAGGCGCTCGGCGACCGCGTCAGCCGACAGGTCCACCGACGCCATCGTGCCGGTGCCGCGCAGCACCGCCAGGGCGCGGGAGCGCAGCGCCACGGTCCTCGCGGCGTCGTCCAGGCTCAGGATGCCCGCCACGCACGCCGCGCCGATCTCGCCCTGCGAGTGGCCGACGACCGCGTCCGGGACGACGCCCGCCGCGCGCCACACGGCCGCGAGGGCGATGCCGACGGCCCACAGCACGGGCTGCACGACCTCGACCCGCTCCAGCCACGACTCGTCGTCGCCGGTCAGCACCGACACGAGGTCCACGTCCAGGTACGGGGCGAGGGCCCGCTGGCACTCGGCCAGCTTCGCGTCGAACACCGGCGTCCGGCCGACGAGGCCGGCGGCCATCCGCGCCGACTGCGCGCCCTGGCCCGGGAAGACGAAGACAGGGCCGGCACCGGCGCTGGTGACCGTACCGGTGACGAGGTTGCCGGCCGGGTGGCCGGCGGCGAGGGCGTCCAGCCCGGCGAGCAGCTCGTCGGTGCCGAGGCCGACCACGGCAGCGCGGTGGTCGAACGTCGAGCGGGTGGTGGCCAGCGACCAGCCGACCGCCGCCGGGGCGAGGTCGCCGTGCTCGCGCACGTGCCGCGCGAGCCGGGCGGCCTGCCCGGCGAGGGCGGAGCGCGACCGGGCCGACACCGGCCAGAGGGTCACGTCCGAGCCGACCAGGCCGGGGCGTCGCGCGGGCGCGACGGCGGTGGCCTCGACGGCCTCGCCGCCGTCCACGGACGCCGGTTCGGCGACGCGCGGCCGGTACTCCTCCAGGATCACGTGCGCGTTGGTGCCGCTCACGCCGAACGAGGAGACGCCGCCGCGGCGGGGGCGGTCCAGCTCCGGCCACGGCTTGGACTCGGTGAGCAGGGACACCGCCCCGGCGGTCCAGTCCACGTGCGGGGAGGGCTCGTCGACGTGCAGGGTCTCCGGCATGACGCCGTTGCGCAGCGCCATCACCATCTTGACCAGCCCGGCGACGCCGGCGGCGCTCTGGGTGTGGCCGATGTTCGACTTCACCGAGCCCAGCCACAGCGGCCGGTCGGCGGGCCGGTCCTGCCCGTACGTGGCGATGAGCGCCTGCGCCTCGATGGGGTCGCCGAGGGTGGTGCCGGTGCCGTGCGCCTCGACCATGTCGACGTCGGCGGTGCCGAGCCGGGCGTTCGCGAGGGCCTGCCGGATGACCCGCTGCTGGGAGGGGCCGTTCGGGGCGGTGAGCCCGTTGGACGCGCCGTCCTGGTTGAGGGCGCTGCCCCGGATCACGGCGAGGATCGGGTGGCCGTTGCGCTCGGCGTCGGCCAGCCGCTCCACGACGAGCACGCCGCCGCCCTCGCCCCAGCCGGTGCCGTCCGCGCCGGCCGCGAAGGCCCTGCACCGGCCGTCGACGGACATGCCGCGCTGCCGGGAGAAGACGACGAACACGCCGGGGGTGACCATCACGGTGACGCCACCGGCGATGGCCAGGTCGCACTCGCCGCGGCGCAGCGCGTTCACGGCGAGGTGCAGGGCCACCAGCGAGGAGGAGCAGGCGGTGTCGACGGTGACGGCGGGGCCGTTGAGGCCGAGGGTGAACGAGATCCGGCCGGACGCGACGCTCGTGGTGTTGCCGGTGCCGATGTACATGTCGACGCCCTCGGGCACGTGCGGCAGACCCATGCCGTAGTTCGAGGTGCTCAGCCCGACGAAGACGCCGGTGGAGCTGCCGCGCAGCGACAGCGGGTCGATGCCGGCCCGCTCGATGGCCTCCCAGGACGTCTCCAGCAGCAGCCGCTGCTGCGGGTCCATGGCGAGGGCCTCACGCGGCGAGATGCCGAACAGCGACGGGTCGAAGTCACCGGCGCCGTCGAGGAACCCGCCGATGCGCGTGTAGCTCTTGCCCGGCTTGTTCGGGTCGGGGTCGTAGAGCGCCTCCAGGTCCCACCCCCGGTCGTCCGGGAACTCGGTGAGCGCGTCCCGGCCGTCGGCGACGAGGTCCCACAGGGCTTCCGGCGACCGGACCCCACCGGGGAAGCGGCAACTCATCGAGACGATGGCCAGGGGCTCCTGGTCGCGCGCCTCGACGGTCTGCAGCTTGCGCTTGGTCTCGTGCAGGTCGGCGGTGACCCGCTTGAGGAAGTACCGCAGCTTGTCATCGCTCATCGGGGGGCACCTGCCTCGATTGGAAGGTTGGTCATCTCAGGAGATTCCAAACTCTTTGCTGATGAAGTCGAAGATCTCGTCGTCGCTGGCCGAGTCGAGGTCGGGCCGGTCCGGCTCGGCGGCGGGCCCGGCCGCCAGGTCGGACGCCTTGGCGAGCAGGTCCTGCATCCGGGCCGTGAAGCGGGCCCGGGCCGCCGGGTCGAGCGGGATGGCGTTGAGCAGGCTCTCCACCGTGTCGATGCCCTGGAAGAGGGGCTGCGTGGAGGGCGCCGCGTCGGCGGCGATCTCGCTTGTCAGCTTCTCGGCGAGCGCGGTCGGCGTCGGGTAGTCGAAGACCAGCGTCGCCGGCAGCCGCAGCCCGGACAGGCCGTTGAGCCGGTTGCGCAGGTCGACGGCGGTGAGCGAGTCGAAGCCCAGGTCGGTGAAGAGCCGGTTCGGGTCGACGGCGTCGGCGCCGGCGTGACCGAGGACGGCGGCGATGTTCGCCCGTACCACGTCGAGCACCACCTTGAGCCGCTCCGGGCCGGCCAGGCCGGCGAGCCGCTGGCTGAGCTGCACCCCGCCGGAGCGGGCCCCGGTGGCGTCGACGGAGCGCCGCAGCGGCACCCGGACCAGGGCCCGGAGCATCGGCGCGAGGGTGCCGGCCTCGGCCTGCCCCCGCAGCGTCCCGACGTCCAGGCGCATCGGCACGACGGCCGCCGCATCGAGCCGCCAGGCGGCGTCGAAGAGGTTCAGCGCCTGCTCGGTGGCGAGGCCGGCGGCGCCCTGCTCGGCCATCCGCCGCACGTCGTCGTCGCCGAGGTGGCCGGTCATGCCGCTGGCCTGCTCCCAGAGGCCCCACGCGAGCGAGATGCCGGCGAGCCCGCGGGCCCGGCGGTGCGCCGCGAGGGCGTCGAGGAAGGCGTTCGACGCCGCGTAGTTGGACTGGCCGGCGCTGCCCAGGGTGGCCGCCGCCGAGGAGAACAGGACGAAGGCCGCGAGGTTCGCGTCGGCCGTGAGGCGGTGCAGGTGCCACGCCGCGTCGATCTTCGGCACGGCGACCGCGTCCACCCGTTCGGGCGTCATCGACTCCAGCACGCCGTCGTCGAGGACACCGGCGGCGTGCACCACGGCGGTGAGCGGGTGCGCCGCGGGCACCCCGGCCAGCAGCGCCGACAGGGCGTCGGGGTCGGCGGCGTCGCAGGCCGCGACGGTCACCTCCGTACCGGCGCCGGCGAGCTCGGTGACGAGGTCGTCGATCCCCTCGGCCGCCGCGCCGCGCCGCCCGGCCAGCAGCAGGTGCCGCACGCCGTGGGTGGTGGCGAGGTGGCGGGCCAGGATGCGGCCCAGCACGCCCGTGCCGCCGGTGATCAGCACGGTGCCGTCCGGGTCGATCCCGCCGGGCAGCGGCTCCACGCCGGCCGGGACCCGCCCGAGCCGTGGCGTGCGCACCTGCCCGGCCCGCACGGCGAGCTGCGGCTCGCCGGAGGCGATCGCGGCGGCCAGCGCGGTGGCGCTGTCCGGGGTGTCGTCGAGGTCGACGAGCTGGCACCGGCCCGGGTGTTCGAGCTGGGCGGTGCGCAGCAGACCCCAGACCGGGGCCTGGCGCAGGTTGACCACCTGCTGCTCGCCCGCCGCGACCGCGTCGCGGGTGACCAGCACCAGCCGGGACTCGGCGAACCGGTCGTCGGCGAGCCAGGTCCGCAACGCGGCGAGGGTACGGTGCGTGGTGGCCCGCGCCTGCCCGGCCAGCGCCGGGTCCGTCGGGTCCCCGGCGTCGCCGATCGGCACGATCACCGCCTCGGGCGCCGGCTCACCCCCGGCGAGCAGGTCGCCCAGCGAGTCGAGGCCGACGTCGGTACGCACCCGGGCGCCGGCCGCCTCGCAGGCGGCGCTGAGCGCCAGGTCGTCGCCGAGCGCCACCCAGCGGGTGGCCGCCGGCACGGGCCCGGTGGGCACCGGCAGCGCCGGCCAGTCCACCTGGAACAGCGACTCGTGCCGGCCGGAGCGGGCCGCGCCGAGCGAGTCGCCGGCGACCCGGCGCATGATCAGCGAGTCGACGTGCAGCACCGGGGCGCCGGTGGCGTCGGCCACCTGGAAGGAGACGCCGACCTCGCCGGCGGCGGCGACGCGTACGCGCAGGGCGGTGGCCCCGGCGGCGAGCAGCGACACCCCGGTCCAGGCGAACGGCAGGCGGGGCACGCTGGCGTCGGCGCCGTCGCCCATCCGGCCGAGGAAGCCGCCGATCGACATGGCCTGCAACGCGCCGTCCAGCAGCGCCGGGTGCACCCCGAAGCGGCCGGCCTCGGCGTGGTGGTCGGCGGGCAGTTCGACCTCGGCGAAGACCTCGTCGTCGCGGGTCCACGCGGCGCGCAGGCCACGGAACGCCGGGCCGTACCCGAAGACGGTGGCCTCGATGCCAGAGTAGAAGTCGTCGGCCTCGACGCGCGTCGCGCCGGGCGGCGGCCACACCCCCAGGTCGAAGGCGGGCGCGGCGTCGGCCGGCTGCGGACCGAGTAGGCCGGTGGCGTGGCAGGTCCAGGCGACGTCGGCCAGGATCTCGTCGGAGCCGTCCCGGTAGGGCCGGGAGTAGAGCTGGACGGTACGCCGCCCGTCGTCGTCCCGGTCGCCGACCATCAGCTGCACCTGGAGCGCGCCGAGTTCGGGCAGGACGAGCGGGGCGAGGAGGGTCAGCTCCTCCACCGTCGGGCAGCCGGCCTGCTCACCGGCGTACGTGGCCAGCTCGACGAAGGCGGTGCCGGGCAGCAGGATGTTGTCCATCACCCGGTGCTCGCCGAGCCACGGGTGGGTACGCACCGACAGCCGCCCGGTGAAGACCATCCGCTCGCTGTCGGGGAAGGTCAGCGTGGCGCTGAGCAGCGGGTGCCCGGCGTCCTGGAGGCCGGCGGAGCTGACGTCCTGCGCCCGGTGCAGCGGCGGCTCGACCCAGTACCGCTGGTGGTCGAAGGCGTACGTGGGCAGCGCCACGACGTCGGTCCCGGCGAGGACCGTGCCCAGGTCGACGGGCAGGCCGATCGTGTGGGCGGTGGCGAGGTTCGTCAGCAGCCGCGTCGCGTCGTCGTCACCGCGCCGCAGGCTGCCCAGGGTGTGCCCGCTCGCGCCGGCGTCGTCGAGGATCGCCGTGACCGGCATCGTCAGCACCGGGTGTGGGCTGATCTCGACGAACGTGGTGTGCCCGGCGGCGACGGCCACCCGCACGGCCGCGTCGAACTGGACGGTCTGCCGCAGGTTGTCGTACCAGTAGGCGGCGGTCATCGACGTCGGGTCGACCCAGTCCCCCGTCAGCGTCGACACCAGCCGGGTGTGCCCCGGCTGCGGCGTCACGTCGGCCAGGTCGGCGCGCAACTGCTCGGCGACCTCCTGCACCGCCGCCGAGTGCGACGCGTAGTCCACGGGGATCAACCGCGCCCGCACCCCGTCGGCCTGGCAGGACTCCACCAGGTCGGCGACCGGCTGCGGCGGACCCGACACCACGACGGTGGACGGGCCGTTGACGGCCGCCACCCCGACGCCCGGGAACGCAGTGAGGCGCTCGGCGACCGCGTCGGCGGAGAGGTCGATCGACGCCATCGTGCCGGTGCCCCGCAGGACCGTCAGCGCCCGCGACCGCAGCGCGACGGCCTTCGCCGCGTCCTCCAGCGACAGGATCCCGGCCACGCACGCGGCACCGATCTCGCCCTGCGAGTGGCCGACCACCGCGGCCGGGGTCACACCGGCGTGCTGCCACACCGCCGCGAGCGCCATGCCGACGGCCCACAGCACCGGCTGCACGACCTCGACCCGCGCCAACCACGACTCGTCCTCGCCGGTCAACACCGACACGAGATCGACGTCCAGGTACGGCGCCAGGGCCCGCTGGCACTCCGCCAGCCGCGCGTCGAACACCGGCGTGCGACTGACGAGGCCGGCCGCCATCCGCGCCGACTGCGCACCCTGACCCGGGAACACGAACACCGGGCCCGCGCCGTGGGACGTGACGGTGCCGGCGACGACGTTGCCGGCCGGCGCCCCCGACGCCAGGGCGTCCAGCCCCGCCAGCAACTCCTCCAGGCTCGACCCGACCACGGCGGCCCGCTGGTCGAACGTCGACCGGGTGGCGGCAAGGGACCAGCCCACCGCCGCCGCGTCGATGTCGCCGCGCTCGCGCACGTACTCCGCCAGGCGGGCCGCCTGACCGGCCAGCGCGCCCTTCGACCGCCCCGACAGCGACCACAGCACCGCGTCGGAGGTCACGAGCCCGGGGCCGGGCTCGGCCGGGGCCACGGCCTGCGGCTCGTCGGCCTGCTCGATGATCACGTGGGCGTTGGTGCCGGAGATGCCGAACGACGACACCGCCGCCCGGCGCGGCCGGTCCACCGCCGGCCACGGCCGCGACTCCGTCGCCAGCTCCACCGCGCCGGAGGTCCAGTCGATGTGCGGGGACGGCTCGTCCACGTGCAGCGTCGCCGGGACGAGGCCGTGCCGGATGGCCTGCACCATCTTGATCACACCGGCGACACCGGCGGCGGCCTGGGCGTGGCCGATGTTCGACTTGATCGAGCCGAGCAGCAGCGGCCGGTCGGCGGGCCGCTCCCGCCCGTACGTGGCGAGCAGGGCCTGCGCCTCGATCGGGTCGCCGAGGGTGGTGCCCGTGCCGTGCGCCTCGACCACGTCCACGTCGGCGGTCGTCAGGCGGGCCGACGCGAGGGCCTGGCGGATCACCCGCTGCTGCGAGGGGCCGTTCGGGGCGGTCAGCCCGTTGGAGGCGCCGTCCTGGTTGATCGCCGAGCCGCGCACCACCGCGTACACGGTGCGGCCCTGCCGGCGGGCGTCGGAGAGCCGCTGCACGAGCAGCATGCCGACGCCCTCGGACCAGCCGGTGCCGTCGGCGGACGCGGCGAACGACTTGCACCGGCCGTCGGCCGCGAGGCCGCGCTGCCGGGAGAACTCGACGAACGCGGTCGGGGTGGCCATCACCATGACGCCGCCGGCGAGGGCCATGTCGCACTCGCCGCGCCGCAGCGCCTGACCGGCCCAGTGCAGCGCGACCAGCGACGAGGAGCAGGCGGTGTCCAGCGACACCGCCGGCCCCTCCAGCCCGAACGTGTACGCCACCCGGCCGGAGATGACGCTGCTGGTCATCCCCGTCAGCATGTAGCCCTCGGCGGCCTCCGGCGAGTACGCGAGCAGCGAGCCGTAGTCCTGGCCGCTGGTGCCGACGAAGACGCCGGTGCTGCTGCCCCGTACGTCGGTCGGGTCGATGCCGGCGGACTCGAAGGACTCCCAGGTGGTCTCCAGCAGCAGCCGCTGCTGCGGGTCCATGGCCAGGGCCTCGCGGGGCGAGATGCCGAAGAAGCCGGGGTCGAAGCGGTCGACGCCGCTGAGGAAGCCGCCGCCGCGGGCGTAGAAGGTGCCGGGGGCGTCCGGGTCGGGGCTGTAGAGGCTGTCGAGGTCCCAGCCCCGGTCGGTCGGCAGGTCGCTGATCGCGTCGACGCCGTCGACCACCAGCCGCCACAGGTCGTCGGGCGACCACACGCCGCCGGGCAGCCGGCAGGCCATGCCGATGATCGCGAGGGGCTCGTCGTCGCCGACCGACACGGCGGTCGTCGTGGGTCGCACGGGGACCGGGGTGCCGGCGATCTCCGTACCCAGGAAGCCCGCCAGGTCGTGCGGGGTCGGGTAGTCGAAGACGAGGGTGGCCGGCAGCCGCATCCCGAAGGCGTTGTTGAGCCGGTTGCGCATCTCGACGGCGGTGAGCGAGTCGAAGCCGAACTCGCTGAACGCCCGGCGCGGCTCGATGGCCGCCGGGTCGGGGTAGCCGAGCACGGCGGCGGCCTGGCCCCGGACGATCTCGACCAGCGCGGCGGCTCGCTCGGCGTCGCCGAGCCCGGCGAGCTGCTGCACCAGCGAGGCGCCGGTGGTGGCCGCGGCGGCGCGGGCGGGCGTGCGGATCAGCGCCCGGTACAGCGGCGGGATGCTTCCGCCGGCGAACTGCACCTTCATCGCGGCGAGGTCCAGCCGGGCCGGGACGAGCGCGGCGTCGGTGGTGCGGCAGGCCGCGTCGAAGAGGGCGAGCCCCTCCTCGGCCTCCATGGCGGCGACGCCGGAGCGGGAGATCCGGTTGAGGTGGACGTCGTCCAGCTCGGTGGTCATGCCGCTGCGGTCGGCCCAGAGGCCCCAGGCGAGGGTGAGGGCGGCGAGGCCGCGCGCCTTGCGGTGCTGGGCCAGCCCGTCGAGGAACGCGTTCGCGGCGGCGTAGTTGCCCTGGCCCGGGCCGCCGGCGGTGGCGGCGAGCGAGGAGTACGAGACGAACGCCTTCAGGCCGAGGTCGGCGGTCAGCTCGTGCAGGTGCCAGGCGGCGTCGACCTTGGGCCGCAGCACGCCGTCCATCCGCTCGGGGGTGAGCGAGGAGATGACGCCGTCGTCGCGGACGCCGGCGGCGTGGATGACGGCGGTGAGCGGGTGCTCCACCGGGATGCCGGCCAGCAGCTCGGCCACGGCGGCGCGGTCGGCGACGTCGCAGGCGGCGACGGTGACGCTCACGTCGAGCGCCTCCAACTCGGCGCAGAGCTCCGCGACGCCCCCGGCGGCGCGGCCGCGCCGGCTGGTGAGGATCAGGTGCCGGACACCGTACGTGTCCACCAGGTGCCGGCTCATGAGCTGGCCGAGGGTGCCGGTGGCGCCGGTGATCAGGACGGTGCCGTCGGAGTCGAACGGGGCGGCCGGCGGCTCGCTCGGGGCGGGGACCCGGGTGAGCCGGGCGCCGGCGGCGACGCCCGCGCGGATCACGACCTGCGGCTCGTCGGTGGCGACGGCCGGGACGAGCGCGGCGGCGCAGCCGGCAACGTCGTCGACGTCGACCAGCACGAACCGGTCGGGGTTCTCCGACTGGGCGGAGCGGAGCAGGCCGATCACGGCCGCGCCGGCCAGGTCGGTCAGGTCGGTGTCCCATTCGGTGGCGACCGCGCCCGAGGTCAGCACCACCAGCCGGGAGTCCGCGTAGCGCTCCTCGGCGAGGAACTGCTGGAGCACGGCGAGCGCCCGGTGGGTCACCTCGGCGACGGCCCCGGGCACGTCCGCCGACGCGGGCGGGTCGAGGAACGGCACGACGAGCACGCCGGGCGCGCCCGTCCCGTCGTCCATCGCCGTGGCCAGGGCGGTCAGGTCGGCGTACGCCGACACGGTCGTGCCGGTGGCGGCGACCGCTTCGGTGAGCGCCGCCGCGTCGCCGATGACCGCCCATTCGACGGTGGACGGGCCGGCGGGCAGCGCGAGCGGGGCCCACTCCACCCGGAACAGCGACTCGGCGCCGCCGCCGGAGGCGGTGCGGAGCTGGTCGGCGGAGACCGGCCGCAGGACCAGGGAGCCGACGGAGATGACGGGCGCGCCGGTGACGTCGGTGAGCAGCAGCGAGATGCTGTCGGGGCCGGTGTGCGAGACCCGGACGCGGGCCGCCGCGGCGCCGGCGCCGTGCAGGGCGACGTCGTTCCAGGAGAACGGCAGCCGGCCGTACCCCGGGGGCATGTCCGCCCCGGACGGCTCCCCGGCCGGCGTGGTCAGGCCGAGGGTGTGCAGCGCCGCGTCGAGCAGGGCCGGGTGCAGGCCGTACCCGCCGGCCTCGGCGGCGGGGGCCTCGGGCAGCGCCAGCTCGGCGAAGAGGTCGTCGCCGCGCCGCCAGGCGGAGCGCAGGGCGATGAACGACGGGCCGTAGTCGTAGCCCTGGGCGGCGAGGTTCAGGTAGAGGTCGTCGGTGCCGACCTCGGTCGCGCCTGGCGGGGGCCAGGTGGTCAGGTCGGACCAGCCGGCGGGGCCGCTCGGCACGGCCGGGCCGCTGGCCAGCACGCCGCTGGCGTTGCGGGTCCAGGCCCGCTCGCCCTCGGCCGGCTCGCCGTCCTGGGCGGAGTGCAGCGACACGGACCGGCAGCCCGTCTCGTCCGCCGGGCCGATCCAGAGCTGGATGTCGACGCCCCCGGTCTCCGGCAGGATCAGCGGCGACTCCAGGGTGAGTTCGCGGACGTGGTCCGCGCCGACGTGCGCGCCCGCCTGGAGGGCGAGTTCGACGAAGCCCGTGCCGGGCAGCAGCACGGTGTCGAAGACGACGTGGTCGGAGATCCACGGGTGGGTACGCCGGGCCAGCCGGCCGGTGAACAGGAAGCCCTCGGCGTGCGCGACGCCGACGGCGGCCCCGAGCAGGGGGTGCTGCGCGGGCCGCAGGCCGAACGCGGTGACGTCGCCGGTCCACCCGGCGCCCGCCTCGGGCCAGTAGCGCTGGTGCTGGAACGCGTACGTGGGCAGGTCCACCCGCCGCGCGCCGGTGTCGGCGAACCACGGCTGCCAGTCGACGGCCACCCCGTGCGCGTGCAGCTCGGCCAGCCCGGCCAGCAGCCCGTGCACGGCGGGCCGGTCCTTGCGCTGCACGGCGACGGCCAGCACGCCGTCGTCGCCGGGCAGGATGTCCGCCGCCATCGCGGTCAGTACGCTCTGCGGCCCGACCTCCAGGAACGTGTCCGCCCCGGCGGCGCGCAGCGCGGCGACCCCGTCGGCGAAGCGGACGGCCTGCCGGACGTGGCGCACCCAGTAGTCGGCGGTGCGGATCTCGTCGGCGTCGGCGAGCGCCCCGGTCACGTTCGACACGATCGGCAGCGCCGG